>NZ_JAAGPG010000188.1:0-235 GCF_017104665.1 Burkholderia sp. Se-20378
GTATAGTGGTAGTGTGAGCATGGATTTGATGTCGTAGAGTAGATGGTAGAGGGTGTATATCGGTGATTGCGGTGGTTGCAGGTGTAGTACTCTGTTACGTTGGGTTGTGATACGTCGGAGTGTGGTGGGTGTCGTGGCTTGGGGATTGTGGTCTGTTTGTTCGTTCTCTTGTATTTGCTGTTGTGTTTGTTGAACATTTGTTCTTCTTCTTTTTTTTTTTTTTTTTTTTTTTTAC
>NZ_JAAGPG010000189.1:0-14702 GCF_017104665.1 Burkholderia sp. Se-20378
TGCTGATCGACACGTACGCGTCGCGCATGACGCACATGGGCGACGCGGGCGCGGGGCAGACGGCGAAGCTGTGCAACCAGGCGATCGTCACCGCGACGGTGACCGCGATTGCCGAGGCTGTCGGTCTTGCACAGGCGAGCGGCATCGATGCCGCTCGGCTGGCCGAGGCGCTGGCAGGCGGCTGGGCGGATTCGGTGCTGCTGCAGACGTTCGTGCCGCGCATGACGTCGGGCGGCCATCCGCCGATCGGCGCGCTCAGCACGTTCCAGAAGGACGTCGATGCGATTGCAGACGCAGCGCGCGACACGGGCGCGGTGATGCCGGTATCGGCCACCGTGCAGCAGGTGTTGCGGCTTGGCGCCGCGCAAGGGCTCGCCGGTGCCGATTTCGGCGCGTTCATCGACATCGTGCGGCCCGGCAACGGGCGTCAGCAGGCGTCGTGACGGGCAAGCGGGGCGCGTGAATGGCAGATGGGCCGCCCGGAGGCGGCCCATCGAATGGCAGGGAGATCAGCCCAGGGAGCGAGGTGTCGTGTCGCCGGCGTTCTGGCGACCGAGCCCGCCGCGCAGGCTCGCTTTCGTGCCTGCACCAAACTCGGGCAGGATGCGCGCACGCGCACGGCTGGCGAACACGAGGAAGCCGAAGCCGTTTGCCTCATACCAGTATCCGCCGTTCTCGAGGCCGTCCAGCGGCTGCTCGAGCGCGTTGGCGATCGATTCGATGCAGCGCTTGCGCAGTTCGGCGATGGCCGGATAGGGCGGCTGGGCGCCGCGCACGCTGCACAGGAGCACGTCGAGACCGGGCAGCACGTGCGCGTACAGGACGGGTTCGTCCTGCGCACGGGCGCGGGCAATCTTGGTGTCGAGCTGGGCAAACGGTTTCGAGTGGCGCAATACCGCGAGGAATGACTCCTGGCCATCCTGCTGGGCACGCCGACGTTTTTTCGGGAAGGACATAAACACTCGCCTCAAAAACAATTGCAAGAAATGCGGCACTTTCATGCGACCCACTCCCGGCTATGTACGCCGCATGTCGATCCTTTATAGCACACGAAAATGCTGCCTTCGTGCAGTACGACGATCAATGTCTCCCGTCGACCTGCTCGCCATGATCGACACAGCCAGCGTCTTGGCGCCCGTACTGTCGTTTAGTCTCCATCATAGACCTGCTTTCCCCGCGCGTGCATTCGCCCGTCACAAAAAAGTGAGATAGGCCGCATGCGGCGGTGCATCGCGCGCGCAATAAAAAGGCCCGCACGGAGCGGGCCTGGCTGGCGGGGCGCTTGGCGATCAGCGCTGCTTCAGCGAATCGCGGATCTCGCGCAGCAGCACGGTGTCTTCCGGCGTCGCGGCCGGTGCGGCTTCATCCGGCTTGCGCAGCTTGTTGATGAATTTCACCATCAGGAAAATGATGAACGCGAGGATGACGAAATTGATTGCCACCGTGATGAACGAGCCGTAACCGAACGCGGCGACACCCGCGGCCTGCAGGTCCTTGAACGAATCGGGATTACCCTTGAACGTCGGGGGGATGGTGCCGAGCAGAACGAACTTGTTCGAGAAATCCAGGCCGCCGGTCAGCACGCCGATGACCGGCATGATGAGGTCTTTCACGACCGAGTCGACGATCTTCGAGAACGCGCCGCCGATGATCACGCCGACGGCGAGATCCATGACGTTGCCCTTGACGGCGAACTCCTTGAATTCCTTGATGATGCTCATGAGCGGCTTTCTCCTGGTTGGGGCGAGGGGAGGCGTGCCGCGACGCGCACGGATGCAGAGCGTCGAATGAGGGTCGGTGGCACGCCGATGGCCGCATGATAGCGAACGCTCCCCATTGCCGGTAGTCCATCTTGAAATGATTGACAAATCCGCGCGTCGGCGCGGCCGGCCATGCTGGGGAGCGTGGCGTGCGTTGCAGCGCGTCGCGGGTGCGTCGACGCGCTGAGTAGCGTCAGGTGTTGTCGTCGGTCCAGCCGTCGTCGTTGCTGCCGAGATCCATGCCGCCGCCGCCGTTGCCGTCGCTCCAGTTCGAACTGTCGCCGCGGCCGAGGTCGAAGCCCGGGTCGTTCTCCTGCCGGCGGCGCTCGCCGTCGACGATCACGTCGCGTTCGACCACGCGCTCGCGGCCGCCCGACATCGCTTCGCCGAGCAGTACGCCGGTCAGCAGCCCGCCCATGCCGCCACCGAAACCGCCGCCGCCTTGCTGGATCACGACAGGCGGTTGCTGTTGCGGGTAGGGCTGCTGCGGATACGGCTGGCCTTGCGCGCCCGTCATGCGGTCGGCTTCCTGCGCATACACGGAGCCACTGCCGTTCGCCGGTGCCGCGGGTTGCGCGGCCGGATCGGGACGGCCTTCGACGCGTGCCTTCACGCTTGCATGGCGTTGTTCGAGTTCATCGACGCGATACGGCGGCACCGGATTCTTGCCGTTCGACAGCGATTCGACGAGCGTGCGCGCATCGGTCTCGATCGCTTCGAGTTCGCCCGTGAGTGCCGCGGCGCCGGGCGCCGTCGACAGCTTCGCGTCGAGTTTCAGCGGGCGGATGTCGTTCAGCACGTCGGTGGCGCGCTTGAGCTGCGTGCGCCGTTCGTCGTCGGCACGGCTGTCGTCGGCCGTGCGCGCACGCCGCAGCGTCCAGCGCAGCACCAGCGCGATCACCGCGACGATCAGCCCGAGGCCGATCCACATGCCGGTCGACGGGCCGTGCTTTTCGGCCGGTGCCACAGCGGGCGCGAGTGACGATTGCAGCGTGCCGGCCTGCGTGGCCGAGGGCACGTTGCCGCTCACGCGTGCGGCGTCGGCGCGGATGCGCGACTCCGTCTGCGCGAAGCGCGACGCGTCGGTGAACTTGAGTTGCGGATCGAGCGTCTTCGCGCGCTGCAGCTGCTCGAGTGCGTCGGATGCGCGGCCCTCGCGGTCCAGCACCTGTGCATACAGGTAGCGCGCATGCGCGTTGTTCGGATGGGCGTCGATGACTTGCGACAGCTGCGTGTCGGCTTGCTGCCAGTTGCGTTGCGCGATCGACTGCTCGACCTGCTGCAGCGACGGGACCGCAAACGCGGCGGACGACAGCAACATCAGCGAGAGGCCGAGTGCGGCGAGAGATTTCTTCATGGTCGAACCGGGCGCAGGCGCCCGTCTCCTGACGATCGGTTCGCGCCGCGCCCGGGGCGGGCAGCGGCGCGGTTGCCCGCAGCGGCCGTTACTGCGCGGGCGTGTCCATCTGCTTCTTCAGCGCGGCGAGGCGATCCTCGACCGACGGGCCCTTGTTCAGCGCGGCGAGCTTGTCGTCGAGCGCCTTGCCGCTCGACGTGTCGGCCGAATTCAGGCGCGCGTCCGAGCGTGCGTTCTGCAGTGCGACCTTGTCCTCGAGCTTCTGGAAGTCTTCGGACAGGTTCTTGCCGCCGATGCCGCCCAAGGCGCTTGCCGCGACATCCTTCGCCTGCGCGATTTCCTGCTTGGCCTGCAGGATGTTCGAGCGGGCATTCAGGTCGTTGCGGCGCTGGCGCATGTCGGCGATCTGCCCCTTCAGCTTGTCGACCGACGGCTCGAGCGTCGACAGCTCGGCCGCGAGCGCGTCACGCTCCGCTTCCGCGTTCGACTGTGCGCCGAGCGCCTCGCGTGCGAGTGCTTCGTCGCCGGACTGCAGTGCGCGCTTCGCGCCGTCCTCGTACTTCTTCACCTTGTCGTCGGCCGCATCGCGCTTGCTGCGCTGGGTCGCGACCTGTGCCTCGATCTCGATCAGCGAATTCTCGGCACGGCCGATGCTGTCGTCGAGCTCCCGCACGATCTGCCGTGCGTCGCGCGACGGATCCTGTACCGAATCGGCCGCATCGTTCAGCAGGCCTTTGATCGTGCGCGAAACAGAGTCGAAAAGCGACATGAAATCCTCCGTGGTTGAAAGGCGCCGCGTGAGAGCGGCAGTGCCCGTTGCGAGCCGGTTCCGACCCGCATGAGCCGGCGGATATTACACCACCGGTTCACTTAAATACGGCTTAAACGCGCGAGTTCAAGCGGCTTGCGCATCAGGATTTCGAACCTTTCGCGATTGAAAGAAAATCGGCGGTGCGCGCCATATTGCGTGTCCATGATAGGCAGAGGATGCCGACAATACGTTCCTTAAATCACGGCATTGCGGGAATTTTTACAAAAAATCGCGAAGGCACCCGGTCGATTTCATTAAAATGCGCTGTCACGTCGCGGGAACGGATCGCCGCGCGGCGGGGTCTGTCGACGTGACAGCCGCATCACGCTGTATCCGCTCTGATTCATTCGCCTGCATTTCCGCATGCGTCCGAGGGCGCCACGTACGCCCGCCATTCCGACATGCCAATTATCAAACGACCGCCTTCTTCTTCCGACAGGAACGAACCCCACTACACGCTGCGCCGTTCGCCGTCCGGAGCCTATTACCCCGATGACGACGATCGCGACGACGACCGCCGCACCCAGCGCAGCGGCGGCGGCGGACACCGTCGCTCGTTCGGCTCGCGCGTCGTGCTGTGGTTCGCCGGCCTGTTCGTGACGCTGGCGATCGTCGGCGCGCTGATCGTCGGCTACGCGCTGGTCGTGATGGCGCCGCAACTGCCGTCGCTCGATGCGCTGACCAACTACCAGCCGAAGGTGCCGCTGCGCGTGTTCACGGCCGATCACGTGTTGATCGGCGAGTTCGGCGAAGAGCGCCGCAGCCTCGTACGTTTCCAGGAAATCCCGGACGTGATGAAGAAGGCCGTGCTCGCGATCGAGGACTACCGCTTCTACGAACACGGCGGCGTCGACTTCGTCGGCATCCTGCGCGCGGGTGTCGCCGACCTGATGCACGGCGGCGCGCGCCAGGGCGCGAGCACGATCACGATGCAGGTCGCGCGCAACTTCTTCCTGTCGAGCGAGAAGACCTACACGCGCAAGATCTACGAAATGCTGCTCGCGTACAAGATTGAGAGGGCCCTGACGAAGGACCAGATCCTCGAGCTGTACATGAACCAGATCTATCTCGGCCAGCGTTCGTACGGCTTCGCTGCCGCTGCGCGCGTGTATTTCGGCAAGGACCTGAAGGACATCACGCTCGCGGAAGCGGCGATGCTCGCGGGGCTGCCGAAGGCGCCGTCGGCGTATAACCCGGTCGTCAATCCGAAGCGCGCGAAGGTGCGCCAGGAATACATCCTGAAGCGCATGCTCGAGGTCGGCTACATCACGCAGCCGCAGTACGACGAGGCCGTGAAGGAAGAGATCCACGTGCGCACGCCGGGCAACCAGTACGCGGTGCACGGCGAGTACGTCGCCGAGATGGTGCGGCAGATGATGTACCAGCAATACAAGGATGAAACCTACACGCGCGGGCTGACCGTCACGACGACGATCAACTCGTCCGACCAGGAAGCCGCGTACCAGGCCGTGCGTCGCGGCATTCTCGACTACGAGCGCCGCCACGGCTATCGCGGGCCGGAAGCGACGATCAAGCTGCCCGCGGCCGGCGACGACCGCGACGAGGCGATCGACGACGCGCTCGCCGATCACCCGGACAACGGCGACCTGCAGTCGGCGGTCGTGCTGTCGGCATCGCCGAATGCGGTCGAGGTGCAGTTCGTCGGCGGCGCGACCACGACGATCGGCCCGGCCGGGCTGCGCTTCGTGGCGGGCGCGCTCAGCCCCCGCGCGAACGACACGCTGCGCATCAAGCCGGGCTCGGTCGTGCGCGTGCTGAAGGACGGCAAGACGGGCTGGCAGGTCGTGCAGCTGCCGCAGGTCGAAGGCGCGCTCGTCGCGATCGCGCCGCAGGATGGTGCGATCCGCTCGCTCGTCGGCGGCTTCGACTTCAACAAGAGCAAGTTCAACCACGTGACGCAGGCATGGCGGCAGCCGGGCTCGTCGTTCAAGCCGTTCATCTACTCGGCATCGCTCGACAAGGGCATGGGGCCGGCGACGATGATCAACGACGCGCCGCTGTACTTCCCGCCGAGCGTGCCGGGCGGCACCGCATGGGAGCCGAAGGACGACGACCAGCCGGACGGCCCGATGACGATGCGCACCGGCCTGCAGCGTTCGAAGAACCTCGTGTCGATCCGGATCCTCGCGTCGATCGGTACGCAGTACGCGCAGCAGTACGTGACGCAGCGCTTCGGCTTCGATCCCGCGAAGACGCCGCCTTACCTGCCGATGGCGCTCGGCGCGGGCCTCGTGACGCCGCTGCAGCTCGCGACCGGCTATGCGGTGTTCGCGAACGGCGGCTACAAGGTCGATCCGTACCTGATCGCCGAGGTCGACGACGCACGCGGCCAGGCGCTGCAGAAGTCGCAGCCGGTGCTCGCGGGCAGCACGGCGCCGCGCACAATCGAAGGCCGCAACGCGTACGTGATGAACAGCCTGCTGCATTCGGTCGCGACGGCCGGCACGGGCGCGGGCACCAACGCACTGGGCCGCAGCGACCTGCAGGGCAAGACCGGTACGACGAACGACGCGAAGGACGGCTGGTTCGCCGGCTACCAGCAGTCGCTCGTCGCGGTCGCGTGGATGGGCTTCGACCAGCCGAAGAGCCTCGGCAGCCGCGAATTCGGCGCGCAGCTCGCGTTGCCGATCTGGGTGAACTACATGCGCACCGCGCTGAACGGTGTGCCCGAGCAGCAGATGCCGATGCCGGACGGCCTGACCTCGATCGACGGCGAGCTGTACTACGCCGATCGCACGCCGGGCAACGGTTTCGTCGCGAACGTCGACATCAACCCGGCCGAGAATTCGATCAGCGCGAACGATGCGCTCGGTTCGGCCGGCGCGGCGGGGCTGGCGCCGCCGCCCGTCACGCCGCAGGAGAAGCAGCAGATCATGGACATGTTCGAGAACAAGTAAGCGGCACGCCGCTGTTCCGGCATGCAACGGGCGCCTTCGGGCGCCCGTTTTTTTTGCGCGAATGGTCGGCGGAGAGAAGCGGAATCAGAACGACGCGCAGGCCGCTACGACCGTCATGCCGACCGATTGCTGGTGGAATCGCTGCATGTACGCTTGCCGGATCGCGGCGAGCCGTGCGCGCGTGTCGGACGTATCGTCGGCGATGATACGGATCACGAAGCTGTCTTCGCGCGTGATCCCGCCGCTTGCGCGGTCGCGCCACTGGCCGTGCGTGTCCCAGTAGGTGAGGCCGTCGGGGAACCGCGGCGTGACCGTGTCGGCGAGGAAGGCCGCGCGCTCCGCATCGGTGACGGGGCCGCGTCCCGTGATGTCGCGCCCGAACAGCAGGTCGGCCTGCAGCATCGGGTTCTCGCCCGGCTGCGTACAGGCCGACGGTGCGCCGACGACGGGCGAGGGGGGGGCCGCGCAACCGGCGAGCAGCGCGACCGCCATCGTGCACGCGGCCAGCGACCGCATTTGCCCATTTCGTGACGATCGACCTCCGCGCGCGCAAAACGCTGCGCGCTCAACCACTTGCGTGCTTGTCCGGCGGGTTATCAACAGGGCTGTCAACATAATCTGGGGATAACCCTAGGTTTGTCCGCGCGTGCCCGATGTGGGGTCAGTGCTGCAGTTTCGCGTGCGCGAGATGCATGCCGAGTGTGCCGGGGTCGGTATTGGTGCCGGATAGCAGCACGCCGACGCGCTTGCCCTGCAGCGTTTCGCGCAGCGGGCCGAGCAGGGCGGCCAGCGCAGCCGCGCACGCCGGTTCGACCGACAGTTTCAGTTGCGAGAACAGGAACAGCATCGCGGCACGCAGCGCGTCGTCGGAGACGGTGACGATGCGGTCGACGTGGCGCCGGCACAGCTGGTAGCTGTATTCCTCGGTATGCGGCGCCATCAGCGAATCGGCGATCGTCTGCATCGCGCTCATCTTGATCGTGTGATTCGCCGCGAAGCTGCGGCTCATCGCATCGGCGCCTTCCGGCTCGACGCCGTACACGTGCACGCGCGGATTCGCGAGCCGCAGCGCGGTCGCCATGCCGGCCGCGAGCCCGCCGCCGCCGATCGGCACGATCACCGCGTCGAGGTCGGGGGTCTGCGTCGCCCATTCGTAGCCGAGCGTCGCGGTGCCAAGGATCGTGTGATAGCCGTTGAACGGATGGATGAAGAAGCGGCCTTCCTCGGCCTCGATCCGCCGGACCAGATCGAACGCCTGCGACGCGCTGCTCGCCAGCACGACTTCCGCGCGGTACTGCTTGCACTGCGCGATGCGCGACGGGCTTGCGGTATGGAACATCACGACCTTGGCGCTGCTGCCGAGCCGCATTGCCGCATACGCGACGGCCGCCGCGTGATTGCCGGCCGACACGCAGGTGACGCCGGCGTTCTTGCGCGCCTCGTCGAGTGCGAGCAGGTGCGTGAATGCGCCGCGCGCCTTGAAGCTGCCGCTGACCTGCAGCAACTCGAACTTGAAGTTGACGTGCGTGCCCTCGAGGGACGGCAGGTCGGCGCGTTCGAACACGGGCGTGCGCGCGACCCAGGGCGACAGCGCGAAATGCTGCGCGGCGATTTCGTCGAGCGTCGGGATCGGCTCGCCGTCGATCGTCGTATGGGCGGTGCCCTGTTGTTCAGTCGACATGACGTGGCGGGTGGCGGAGTGGGCCGACCCGCACACGCGGGCCGGCGTGGCGGGGGGCAGTCAGTGCGCGTCGACCGACATGCTGCGGATGAACTTGCGCAGGAACTGCTCGCAGCCGGCGAGCTGCGCGAGCTCGACATATTCGTTCGGCTTGTGCGCCTGCTCGATGTTGCCGGGCCCGCATACGACGCTCGGGATGCCCGCGCGTTCGAACAGGCCGGCTTCGGTGCCGTAGGCGACCTTGCGCTTGTCCTGGTCGGCCGTCAGCGCGCGCACGAGCTGCGTGATCGCAGCCTGTTCGGTGGCGTCGAGGCCGGGCGCCGCGGCGATCTTCGAGAACTCGATCGCGGCATTCGGATGCTCGCGCAGCATCTGCGGCAGCAGTGTTTCCCGTGCATATGCTTCGATGCGCGTGAAGATCTGCTCGGGATCGAGCGTCGGCAGGTTGCGGAACTCGAAGTCGAACCGACATTCGGCCGGCACCGTGTTGATCGCGTTGCCGCCCTGGATCGTGCTCGTCTGCGCGGTCGTGAACGGCACGTCGTACAGCGCGTCGAACGGCCCTTCGGCGCGGAAGCGGTCGGCGATGTCGCGGATGTGGCAGATGAGGCGCGCCGCATACTCGATCGCGTTCAGCCCCTTCGGCGTCAGCGACGAATGCGCCGCGTGGCCGCGCACGCAGCAGCGGTACGCGTTGATGCCCTTGTGCGCGATGATCGGCCGCATGCTGGTCGGCTCGCCGACGATGCAGCCGGACGGTTGCACGCCGCGCTTGACCAGATCCGCAATCATCAGCGGTGCGCCCGCGCAGCCGATTTCCTCGTCGTAGGACAGCGCGAAATGGATCGGCTTCGCGAGCTGGGTGGCCTGCATCTCGGGCAGCAGCGCGAGCGCGGTGCCGATGAAGCCCTTCATGTCGCAGGTGCCGCGGCCGTACAGGCGGCCGTCGCGGATCTCCGGAGCAAACGGGTTGCTGTCCCATTGCTGGCCGTCGACCGGCACGACGTCGGTATGCCCCGACAGCACGATGCCGCCGTTCGTCGAGCCGTCGTGCGCGGGCACGGTGGCGAACAGGTTCGCCCAGCCTTCACGCGGATCGTGCGTGATCGTCGAGGCGATGCCTTTCGCGGCAAGCGCGTCGCGTACCGTTTCGATCAGGCCGAGGTTCGGCACGCGGCTCGTCGTGTCCATCGACACCAGTTGCTTGATCCAGGGCAGGCTGACGAGCGACGCGTCGCCTTGGGTTGCGGCGGACGGCGCGGTCGCGTCGAGAGTGGACATGGCAAAACTCCGTCTGATGAATGGGAAAATCATACTCAAAAACGCGTCGGCCCGCCCGCGTCGGCCGCAGTGCGGTGCAGCAACGCCGCACCTGTCACTATCGCATCAGCGCACCGCGGCAGCCGCTCCCTGCTTGGGTCCGAGCGCGCGCAGCGTTTCCTTGATCGTCGACACGCGGATCGCGAGATCGGGCGAGCGCGTCTCGATGCGCAGCTTGTCCTGGCCCGCGAGCTTGATGTGCCGATGCTTCTGCACCATCTCGATGATCCGCATCGGATCGATCGGCGGATTCGGCTCGAACTGCAGCCCGATCGCCACCTCGCTCGCATCGATCTTCACGATGCCGAGCGGTTTCGCGGCGATCCGCAGCCGGTGCGTCTCGACGAGCGCATGCGCCTGCGGCGGCAGCTTGCCGAAGCGGTCGATCAGCTCTTCCTGGATGCCGTCGATCGCGTCGCCGTGCTCGCAGTTTGCGAGACGCTTGTACAGCGACAGCCGCTCCTGCACGTCCGCGCAGTAGTCGGCCGGCAGGATCGCCGGTGCATGCAGGTTGATTTCCGTCGTCGCGGCGAGCGGGGCGGTGAGGTCGGGCTCCTTGCCGTTCTTCAGTGCCTTCACCGCGTCGTTCAGCATGTCCGTATAGAGCTGGAAGCCGATCTCGTGGATTTCGCCCGACTGCTTGTCGCCGAGCACCTCGCCGGTGCCGCGGATCTCGAGGTCGTGCATCGCGAGATAGAAGCCCGAGCCGAGCTCCTCCATCTGCTGGATCGCTTCCAGCCGGCGCTGGGCCTGCTTGGTCAGCGCCTGCGGATCGTGGACCAGCAGGTATGCGTACGCCTGGTGATGCGAGCGGCCGACGCGGCCACGCAGCTGGTGAAGCTGCGCGAGACCGAACTTGTCCGAGCGGTGCATGATGATCGTGTTCGCGCTCGGCACGTCGATGCCGGTTTCGATGATGGTCGTGCACAGCAGCACGTTCGCGCGCTGCGCGACGAAATCGCGCATCACCCGTTCGAGTTCGCGTTCGTGCATCTGGCCGTGCGCGATCACGATGCGCGCTTCGGGCACGAGCGCCTCGAGCATCGCCTTGCGGTTCTCGATCGTCTCGACCTCGTTGTGCAGGAAGTACACCTGGCCGCCGCGCTTCAACTCGCGCAGCATCGCCTCGCGGATCACGCTTTCTTCCTCGCGGCGCACGAAGGTCTTGATTGCGAGCCGTTTCTGCGGCGCGGTTGCAATGACCGAGAAATCGCGCAGCCCTTCGAGCGCCATCCCGAGCGTGCGCGGGATCGGCGTCGCGGTGAGCGTCAGCACGTCGACTTCCGCGCGCAGCGCCTTCAGCGCTTCCTTCTGGCGCACGCCGAAGCGGTGTTCCTCGTCGATGATCACGAGGCCGAGGCGCTTGAACTGCACGTCCGACGACAGCAGCTTGTGCGTGCCGATCACGATGTCGACGCTGCCTTCGTTGATCTGCGCGATCGCCGCGTTGACTTCCTTCGCGGTCTTGAAGCGCGACAGCTCGACGATCCGCACCGGCCAGTCCGCGAAGCGGTCGGCGAAGGTCTGCGTGTGCTGTTCGGCGAGCAGCGTGGTCGGCGACAGCAGCGCGACCTGCTTGCCGCCCAGCACCGCGATGAACGCGGCGCGCAGCGCGACCTCGGTCTTGCCGAAGCCGACGTCGCCGCACACGAGGCGGTCCATCGGCTTGCCGCTCGTCATGTCGCCGATCACGGCCGCGATGGCGGCCGCCTGGTCGGGCGTTTCCTCGAAGCCGAAGCTTTCCGCGAACTTCACGTAGTCGCGCGGATCGAGCGAGAACGCGTGGCCTTCGCGGGCCGCGCGGCGCGCGTACAGGTTCAGCAGCTCGGCAGCCGTATCGCGGATCTGCTGCGCGGCCTTGCGCTTCGCGCGTTCCCACTGGCCGGAGCCGAGCGCGTGCAGCGGTGCGCTGTCGGGATCGGCGCCGCTATAGCGCGAGATCACGTGCAATTGCGCGACGGGCACGTAGAGCTTGCTGTCGCCCGAGTATTCGAGATGCAGGAATTCGGTTTCGCCTTCGCCGAGATCCATCGACACGAGGCCCATGTAGCGGCCGATGCCGTGCTGCGCGTGGACGACCGGGTCGCCGACCTTCAGCTCCGACAGGTCGCGCACCATCGCGTCGACGTTGCTGGCCTGTTCCTGCCGGCGGCGGCCCGCGCGGCGGCCGAGCGCGCCGTACAGTTCGGTTTCGGTGACGACCGCATAGCCTTCGCCCGGTACCGCGAAGCCGTTCGCGAGCGGCGCGACGCCGAGTGCGAAGCGTTCGTCGCTCTCGAGCCAGCCGGCGAAGTGGTCGTTCGATGCGGGGCGCAGATGGTGTTCGGCGAGCAGCTGCAGGATCGTCTCGCGGCGGCCGGCCGATTCGACGGTCAGCAGCACGCGCTTGCCTGACGATTCGACGAACGTGCGCAGCGACGCGAGCGGATCGTCGGCATGGCGATCGACGGTGAGCTCGGGCAGCCCCGTCGCCCAGCCGCCGGCCGGCTGCGCGGGCAGTACGACCCGTGCGAACGGCTTCGCGAACGCGAAGAAATCCTCGTCGGACAGGAACAGGCGCTGCGGTTCGAGGATCGGCCGCTCGCGATCGTGCGCGAGGAACGCATGGCGCTGCTTCGTATCCGCCGTGAAACGTCGGATCGATGCCTCGAGATCGCCGGTGAACACGAGGTGAGCGTCCTGCGGCAGGTAGTGGAACAGCGTGGCGGTTTCGTCGAAGAACAGCGGCAGGTAGTACTCGATGCCGGCCGACGGCACGCCGTTGCCGATGTCCTTGTAGATCGGCGCGCGGCTCGGGTCGCCTTCGAAGGTCTCGCGCCAGCGGCTGCGGAAGGCCGTGCGCGCGGCCTCGTCGAACGGAAACTCGCGGCCGGGCAGGAGACGCACGTCGCGCACCGGGTAGAGGCTGCGCTGCGTGTCGGGGTCGAACGCGCGGATCGAGTCGACCTGGTCGTCGAACAGGTCGATCCGGTACGGCAGCGGCGAGCCCATCGGGTACAGGTCGATCAGCGAGCCGCGCACGCAGTATTCGCCGGGCCGCACGACCTGGCTCACGTGCTCGTAGCCGGCCAGCGTGAGCTGCGCCTTCAGCTTCGCCTCGTCGAGCCGCTCGCCCTGCGCGAATGCGAACGTGTACGCGGCCATGAACGATGCGGGCGGCATCCGGTACAGCGCGGTGGTCGCGGGCACGAGCAGGATGTCGCAGCGGCCCTCGCCGAGGTCGTGCAGCGTCGCGAGACGCTCGGATACGAGATCCTGGTGCGGCGAGAAGGTGTCGTACGGCAGCGTTTCCCAGTCCGGCAGCAGGCGTACGCGCGCGTCGGGCGAGAAGTAGCGGATTTCCTGCGAGAGCCGCTGAGCATCGACCGCGTTCGCGCAGATCACCGCGAGGAGCGGCACGTCCTGGCGGTTGTCGGCGAGATAACGGGCGATGGCGAGCGCGTCGGCGGAACCATGCGCGCCGTCGAAGGCGAAGCGCTGGCCGGGCTTGACGCGGGCAACGGGCGAGGCGGACGGGGTGGAAGCGTTATCTGGCATAGGGACGACAGGGGTGGCGTGCACGGGCGCATCGCGGTGCGCCGGTCGAGACGAAAGACCTATTATAAAATCCGCTTCTCGATTTCATCTTTCCGGCGTTTCCCTTCGTGACTCCCCGACTTTTCGCCCTGATTCCCTGTGCCGGCACCGGCAGCCGTTCCGGCTCGGCCGTGCCGAAGCAATACCGCACGCTGGCCGGCCGCGCGCTGCTGCACTACACGCTTGCCGCGTTCGACGCGTGCAGCGAATTCGCGCAGACGCTCGTCGTCCTCGCGCCCGACGATTCCCATTTCGACGCGCGCCGCTTCGCGGGCCTGCGCTTCGCGGTGCGCCGCTGCGGCGGTGGCTCGCGCCAGGCGTCGGTGCTGAACGGGCTGCTCGAACTGGCCGAATTCGGCGCGACCGACCACGACTGGGTGCTGGTGCACGACGCCGCGCGCCCGGGCATCACGCCGGAGTTGATCCGCACGCTCGTCGCGACGCTGAAGGACGATCCGGTCGGCGGCATCGTCGCGCTGCCGGTGGCCGATACGCTCAAGCGCGTGCCGGCCGGCGGCGACGCGATCGCGCGCACCGAGTCGCGCGACGCGCTGTGGCAGGCGCAGACGCCGCAAATGTTCCGCATCGGCATGCTGCGCGAGGCGATCCTGCGCGCGCAGCGGGAAGGGCACGACCTGACCGACGAAGCGAGCGCGATCGAATGGGCCGGCCATACGCCGCGCGTCGTGCAGGGCAGCCTGCGCAATTTCAAGGTCACGTACCCGGAAGATTTCGCGCTCGCGGAGGCGATCCTCGCGCGCTCCACGAACGCTTCCTGACTTTCACCCCCTCACAATCGGAATACGCATGGATTTCAGAATCGGACAAGGCTACGACGTGCACCAGCTCGTCGAGGGGCGCCCCCTCATCATCGGCGGCGTGACGATTCCGTACGAACGCGGCCTGCTCGGCCACTCGGACGCGGACGTGCTGCTGCACGCGATCACCGACGCGCTGTTCGGCGCGGCGGCGCTCGGCGACATCGGCCGTCATTTCTCCGACACGGACGCGGCATTCAAGGGCGCCGACAGCCGCGTGTTGCTGCGCGAGTGCGTCGCACGCATCAACGCGGCCGGTTTCACGATCCAGAACGTCGACAGCACCGTGATCGCCCAGGCGCCGAAGCTGGCACCGCATATCGACGGGATGCGCGCGAACATCGCGGCCGATCTCGGCCTGCCGCTCGACCGCGTGAACGTGAAGGCGAAGACCAACGAGAAGCTCGGCTATCTTGGCCGCGGCGAGGGGATCGAGGCGCAGGCCGCCGCGCTGCTGGTGA
>NZ_JAAGPG010000190.1:0-14823 GCF_017104665.1 Burkholderia sp. Se-20378
CGGTGCACGCCGATACGCTGCTGTCGGCCGCCGACGCCGCGCGCGCGTCGGTCGGCCACGGCCGCACCGAGCCGTACGGGCGGCTGAAGGTGTCGATGTCGTCGTCGTTCGGTCGCCAGCATGTCGCGCCGGTGATTCCCGCGTTCCTGCGCCGCTATCCGTCCGTGTCGCTCGACCTGCGGCTGTCGGACGAGATCGTCGACCTCGTCGACGACGGCTACGACGTCGCGATCCGCCTCGGCGCGCTGAAGGATTCGACGCTCGTCGCGCGCAAGCTCGCCACGAACCGCCGCGTGCTGTGCTGCTCGCCCGCGTATCTCGCCGAACACGGCACGCCGCGCCATCCGGCCGACCTCGCGCAGCACGAGTGCGTGATTCTCGGCGACCAGCGCGACTGGTCGTTCGCCACGCCGCAAGGCCCGCTCACGGTGCGGGTCGGCGGCCGGCTCGTCGCGAGCAACGGCGAGGCGATCCGCGAAGCGCTCGTCGACGGCTTCGGGATCGCGATCAAGTCGACCTGGGACGTCGGTCCGCTGCTCGCGAGCGGCGCGCTCGTCACGGTGCTCGACGACTATCCGTTCGCGGAAGACATCGCGATCTGGGCCGTCTACCCGAGCCGCGCGCACGTTCCGCTGAAGACGCTCGCCTTCATCGCGTTCCTGGCCGAGCATTTCGGCGATCCGCCTTACTGGGATCGCGCGGACGGGCAGTGACCACAGCACCGCGCACGGTTTCGATCCGCCCCGACCGCCGCGTGCGGCCAACCGGCTACAATGGCGCGTTCGCCACGCGAGGGCCCGACGCCGGACGGGGTCCGCATCGGCAGGCGGCTGCCCGTTGGCCGCATACGCATTTCATTCGCTTCCCAACCATCCCGTCATGACCCACAACCTCGTCATCCAGAGTCTTGCGCCGCTGTCGGACGCCCATCACAAACCGCTGCTCGCGCTGTCGCGCGGCACCCGCATCGTGCAGACCGACGATCACGCGCTGCGGATCGACAACGCGAACCCGGCGCAACGCCTCGACATCGATGCGTACTGCGGCACGCACGCGCTCGACTTCGCGTTCGTCGAGGCCGGCCTTTCGCTCGGCGATTTCGGGCTCGCCGTGATGGACATGGATTCGACGCTGATCACGATCGAATGCATCGACGAGATCGCCGATTTCTGCGGGCTGAAAACACAGGTCGCCGAGATCACCGAAGCGTCGATGCGCGGCGAGATCCGCGACTTCAACGAAAGCCTCACGCGCCGCGTCGCGCTGCTGGCCGGGCTCGACGCGCACGCGCTCGAACGCGTGTACGAGGAGCGGCTGCAACTGACGCCGGGCGCCGAGAAAATGCTCGCCGGCGTGAAGGCTGCCGGCATGAAGACGCTGCTCGTGTCGGGTGGCTTCACGTTCTTCACCGAGCGTCTGAAGGCGCGCCTCGGCCTCGACTACGCGCATGCGAACACGCTCGAGATCGTCGACGGCAAGCTGACCGGCAAGGTGCTCGGCGAGATCGTGAACGCCGACGTGAAGGCGCGTCTGCTGCGCGAGACGTGCGCGTCGCTCGGCCTCGAGCCGCGCCGTGCGATCGCGATGGGCGACGGGTCGAACGACCTGAAGATGATGGCCGAAGCCGGGCTGTCGGTCGCGTACCACGCGAAGCCCGTCGTGCGCGACGCGGCGACGGTCGCGTTCGATCACGTCGGCCTCGACGGGCTGCTGCGGCTGTTCTGATCCTGCGGAATCCAGAATGAAAAACGCCGGCGCGATGCAGCATCGCGCCGGCGTTTTGTTTTTCCGCGGGGCCTTCGCGGCCTACGATCAGCCGAGTACGTCCTGCATCGCGCGCTCGATGTCCGCGCGCAGGTCGGCTTCGTCTTCCAGGCCGACATAGAAACGCACCAGCGTGCCGCGATGCGGCCAGTCCGGACGCATCGACGCGACGTCGTAAGGCATCGCGAGGCTGCATGCGCCGCCCCAACTCCAGCCGATCGCGAACAGTTCGAGCGACTCGACGAAGCGGTCGACCTGCTCCGCACTATAGCGTTCGTCGAACACCACCGAGAACAGCCCGCCCGCGCCGGTGAAATCGCGCATGAACGACGCGTGCCCCGGGCAATCGGCGATCTGCGGGTGCAAGACCGCCGCGATCTCCGGCCGCGCCTTCAGCCATTGCGCGAGCGCAAGCGCGCTCTTGCTGTGCGCGTCGAAACGCACCTGCATGCTCGGCAGGCTGCGCAGCACGAGCGAGCAATCGTCGACCGACACGCCGACGCCGCAGCGCATCCGCGCAAGCTTCAGCTTCGCGTGCAGTTCCGCGTTCGCGGTGATCGTCGCGCCCATCAGCACGTCGCTGCCGCCCGACTGGTACTTGGTCAGCGCCTGCACCGAGATGTCGACGCCATGATCGAACGGCTTGAACGCGAGCCCGGCCGAGAACGTGTTGTCGATTGCGGTGACGATGCCGCGCGCTTTCGCGGCTGCCGTGATCGCCTGCACGTCCGGCACTTCCATCGTCACCGAGCCCGGCGCCTCGATCCAGATCAGCTGCGTGTTCGGCTGGATCAGGTCGGCAATGCCGGCGCCGATCAGCGGATCGTAGAAGCGCGCGGTGATGCCGAAATCCTTCGCGAGCCAGTTGCCGAAATCGGCGTTTGGCCCGTACACGTTGTGCGGAATCAGCACGTCGTCGCCGGCTTTCACGATCCCGAAGTAGACGTTCATGATGGCCGCGAGACCCGACGGCTGCAGCAGCGCATGCGTGCCGCCCTCGATCTCGGCGAGCCGCTGCGCGAGCGCGAGCGACGTCGGCGTCGCATGCAGGCCGTAGCGCCACTGGTTGTCGTTGTGCCAGACGAGCGCACGCATCGTCGCGAGATCGGGGAACACGACCGTCGACGCGCGTGCGACCGGCGGCACGAACGAACGGAACCCTTCCGGGATCACGTCGTCGGGTTGAACGATGCGGGTTTGCAGCGCGCGCTTGGGAGTGGATGCAGTCATGACAGGAAGCCGGGCACGAGGCCGTTCGGTTGCGGAATATGCAGCTAGATTAGCCAAAATCGGCGCAATTGGCCCGGTACAATGCGCGCCGCGCGCACCGAGCCAGCGCGGGTTCAGTCGTCGGTCCGCAGGTTGACGACGCCGCCCACCGTTTCGATTTCCTGCACACGGCCGTCGCGCACCTGCAGCGCCGCGCGCTTGCCCGGCGCGAGACGCAACACGACGGGCTGCGGATCCGACTCGTCCGAATTCATCCGGTCGGCCTTCAGGTCGCCCGTCGCGTCGAAGCGGCCGATCCACACGCCCGTGATGTTCGTGCCGTCGTTCGATTCCTCGATCTCGAGCGTGTCGCCGTCGCGATCGCCCGCGAGCAGCACGACCTCGCCCGTATCGGCGAACTGGTATTCGCCGTGCACGCCTTCCTCGTCCGTCTTCGGGCCGAGATGCGCGACGATCGGCCGGTCGCCGAGCGTGCCTTCGTAGCGCGGCAGGCGGGCAAACTCGGGATTCGGCTTCAGCGGCCGCGCCATTGCCGGTTCATCCTGCTGCACACCCGGCGCGGCGGCCTGCGCCGCGACCACGCCCGGCATCGCCATGCCCGCCGCCAGCGCGCCCGCGACGACGAGCGCCCGTTGCCATTGCGAATATCGACCCACCTTGTGTTGCTCCTTGCTTCAGATTCGCTCGAAAATCGCGGCGATGCCCTGCCCGCCGCCAATGCACATCGTCACGAGCGCATATCGGCCGCCGACGCGCTGCAGCTCGTACAGCGCCTTGACGGTGATCAGTGCGCCCGTCGCGCCGATCGGGTGGCCGAGCGAAATACCGGACCCGTTCGGATTCACCTTTGCCGGGTCGAGACCCAGTTCCTGCGTCACCGCGCATGCCTGCGCGGCGAACGCCTCGTTCGCCTCGATCACGTCGAGATCGGCAACCGTCAGCCCCGCACGCGCGAGCACTTTCTGCGTGGCGGGCACGGGGCCGATCCCCATGTAGGCCGGATCGACGCCCGCGTGCGCATACGCAACGAGGCGCGCGAGCGGCTGCACGCCGCGCTGCTCGGCAACGCTGCGCGCCATCAGCAGCACGGCCGCAGCCGCATCGTTGATGCCCGACGCGTTGCCGGCCGTCACCGTGCCGTTCTCCTTCACGAATACGGGCCGCAGCTTCGAGAAATCCTCCAGGCTCGCATCGTGGCGCACGTGCTCGTCGTGATCGAACACCACCGGCGTGCCCTTCTTCGAGCCGATCAGCTCGACCGGCAGGATCTGGTCCTTGAAGTAGCCGGCCTTCGCCGCATGCGACGCGCGGCGGTGCGATTCGAGCGCGAGCGCATCCTGCGCGTCGCGTGAAATGCCGTACTTCGCCGCGACGTTCTCGGCCGTCACACCCATGTGGATCGTCTGGAACGGATCGTTCAGCGCGCCGACCATCATGTCGACTGCGCGCATGTCACCCATGCGCTGCCCGAAGCGGGCGGCCGGGATCGAATACGGCGCGCGGCTCATGTTCTCCGCGCCGCCCGCGATCGCGATGTCCGCATCGCCGAGCAGCACGCCCTGCGCGGCCGACACGATCGCCTGCAGCCCCGAGCCGCACAGCCGGTTGACCGTGAGCGCCGGCGCATGTTGCGCGACGCCGCCGTCGATCGCGGCGACGCGCGCGAGATACATGTCCTTCGGCTCCGTGTGCACGACGTTGCCGAACACCACATGGCCGACCTCGTCGCCCGACACCTGCGCACGCTGCAGCACCTCGCGCACGACCTGCGCGCCGAGCGCGGTCGGTGCAATATCCTTCAGGCTGCCGCCGAAATCGCCGATCGCGGTACGCACGCCGCTCACCACCACCACTTCACGTTGCATGTCGCCTCCTCATCCTGCTGATCGAATGAATCGTTCGTGCGGTGCCGTGGCCGGCGTACGCATGCCGCGTCAGCCTTGCATCAGGCGCTCCACCGCATCGCGGTGCGGAATCGGCGCGACCGCGCCGTAGCCCGTCGTCGACAGGGCCGCCGCGGCGTTCGCGTAACGCGCCGCCGCGAACGGGTCGTCGCCCGCGACGAACCGCGCGACGAAGGCGCCGCCGAAGCAGTCGCCCGCGCCCGTCGCGTCGACGGCTTCGACCGTGAAGCCCGGCACGACACGCCGCTCGTTCGGGGTCGCCACGTAAGCGCCTTCCTTGCCGAGCTTCAGCGCGACGACCTGCGGCCCGTGTTCGAGCATCGCGTCGACGATCGCGTCGCGATCGTTCGCGCCCGTGAGTGCCGTCACGTCGTCCCAGCTGGGCAGGCAGATGTCCGTCTGGCGCAATGCCTCGCGCATCACCGCGCGGGCGCGCGGCAGCGGCCACAGCTTCAGGCGCAGGTTCGTGTCGAAGCTGACCTTCGCGCCGTGGCGGCGCGCATGGTCGATTCCCGCGAACGCGGCATCGCATGCAGCCGTGCTGATCGCGAGGCTGATGCCCGACAGGTGCACGGCCTTCGCGGCAGCCAGCGCGTCGAGCGGCAGGTCGCCCACCGCATAGCGGCTCGCCGCCGAGCCTGCACGCAGGTAGTCGAACTGGTGACCGTCGGCGCCGTGCGTGACGAAATACACGCCGGTCGGCGCGGTGCGGTCGACCCGCACGTACGTCGTGTCGACCTGCTCCGTACGCCACATGTCGGCCAGCAGACGGCCGAACGGATCGTCGCCGATCGCCGACACGAAGCCCGTCGACGCGCCCTGGCGCGCCGCGGCGATGCAGAAGTTCGACGTGTCGCCGCCGAAGCCCTGCAGGAATTCAGGCCGGCCCGGCTGCGACTGGTTGAATTCGATCATCGCCTCGCCGAGCGCGAGGATCTCCGGAAATGCCGCGGTCATCGCTTACACCTCGCCCCACAGATCGTGGCCGTCGGCGCCCGTGATCTTCACGGACACGAAATCGCCGACCTTGTAGCGCTTCGATGCCTTCGCCGCCGGCTCGACATAGACGACGCCGTCGATCTCCGGCGCATCGGCCGCCGTACGGCCGATCCCGCCTTCCGCGCTGACTTCGTCGATCAGCACCTTGAGGGTCTTGCCGACCTTGCGCTGGATGCGGTTCGCCGACACTTCCTCGGCGACTTCCATGAAGCGTGCGCGGCGTTCCTCGCGTACGTCATCCGGCAGCGCGCCGTCGAGTTCGTTCGCGGTCGCGCCTTCGACCGGCGAATACGCGAAGCAGCCGACGCGATCGAGTTCCGCTTCGCGGATGAAGTCGAGCAGCGTTTCGAACTGTTCTTCCGTCTCGCCCGGGAAGCCCGCGATGAACGTGCTGCGGATCGTCAGGTCCGGGCAGATCTCGCGCCACTTCTGCACACGCTCGAGCACCTTCTCGGCGTTCGCCGGACGCTTCATGCGCTTCAGCACTTCCGGATGCGCGTGCTGGAACGGCACGTCGAGGTACGGCAGCACGTGGCCCTTGAACGGGCCTTCGGCCATCAGCGGAATCACTTCGTCGACGCTCGGATACGGATACACGTAATGCAGGCGCACCCATGCGCCGTACTGCGCAGCGAGTTCGCCGAGCGCGGCGACCAGGTCGGTCATGCGCGTCTTGATCGGCTTGCCGTTCCAGAAGCCCGTGCGGTACTTCACGTCGACGCCGTACGCGCTCGTGTCCTGCGAGATCACGAGCAGTTCCTTCACGCCCGACTTGAACAGGTTCTCCGCTTCCAGCATCACTTCGGCGACTGGACGCGACACGAGGTCGCCGCGCATCGACGGGATGATGCAGAACGTGCAGCGGTGGTTGCAGCCTTCGGAGATCTTCAGGTATGCGTAGTGGCGCGGCGTGAGCTTGATGCCGGCGGCGGGCACGAGATCGGTGAACGGGTCATGCGGCTTCGGCAGGTGCGAATGCACGGCCTGCATCACTTCGCCCACTGCATGCGGGCCGGTGACGGCGAGCACCTTCGGGTGGACTTCCTCGATCAGGTTCGAGCCGCTGGCGCTCGACTTGGCGCCGAGACAGCCGGTGACGATCACCTTGCCGTTCTCGGTCAGCGCTTCGCCGATCGCGTCGAGACTTTCCTGCACGGCTTCGTCGATGAAGCCGCAGGTGTTCACGACGACGAGGTCGGCGCCGTCGTAGGTGCCAGAGATTTCATAACCTTCGGCGCGCAGTTGCGTGATGATCTGTTCGGAGTCGACGAGCGCCTTCGGGCACCCGAGGGATACGAACCCTACTTTGGGGGATTGGGACATCTGGAATGTGGGGGCGTGGCAGCAAAAGCGTGAGTTTACAGCGATTTAGGGGCGACGAGCCAAAACAAACGGGGAAAGCGGCCGTGGCGCGCCTGATCGGACCGGCGCCAGATCGGCGGCTGATCGGGGGATGGGGTGATCCGTCCGTTTCTCTTCGGGGTCAGGGCTGCTGGCCGCTCGCCAACGGTACGTCGGACAAGGCACGTGGCGTATTCCTGCGCGCCGATCAGCAGCGGGCATCTTCACGTGTCGTCGCAGCCAGCCTCTACACGAGAACAACGGCGCTTCGGCGCCGTTTTCGTCATGCCTTTCGCCTGGCGCGTCGAAACGATCGAGGGTCTGCCGTTCATGGAATCGCGCTACGCCCGGACCGCGCAAACGCGTAATCGAGTGTAATGGATTCGGCGCATGAGCAAGGCTAATTTTATTGCACGTGAATTTTCAAATTTCACGTGCCGGTTTGAATATACCGGCCAGCTAACCTCCATTAATAATCCAGAGGGCCATATCATGAATGACGAAAATCGCCTTGTCGAAGAAGAAAACGACCAAGATGTTTCCGTTGCCACTGCGCAGACAACGAATTGGCCTGCAATCGCTACGCTCAACAACCAGCTATATCTGGTCTATAAAGACCAGAAAAGCACCAAGATTCAATACCAGACTTACAATGGTTCGATCTGGTCGCGCCCTGCTCCAATCAACACCTATGACTCGACCAATCAGGCCCTGGCGTTAGCAGCATTCGGCACAAAATTATATTCGGCTCACAAGAGCTCGGGATCCGACACCCAGGTCTATTACGATTCGACCAGCGGTTCGAGCTGGGGGAGTGATCAGGCAGTTCCGAATTGCAGAAGCGATAACCCGGTCGCATTGGCCTCATTCAAGACGAAGCTGTACCTGGCGTTCAAACAGGCATCCAGCACCAATATTTCCATCACGAACTTCGACGGCACGACGTGGGCGTCATCGCCCACCCCCATCCTCACCGGCGCTGCCAAGACTGCCCAAGCCGTCGCATTGGCCGCGTTTGGTACCAAGCTGTTCCTGGCACACAAAGGCGCATCCGACTCGCTGGTTTTCTATACGTCGTCGTCCGATGGTGTTAACTGGGCACAAGAAAATATCGTTCGCCCCGACGTTGTCTCGACCACCGTGCCGGTCGCAATGGCCGCCTTCAAGGGCAATCTTTACCTGGCGTATAAAGGCGCCCCCGACGCCAACACCAATATCTACTATACGTGGACATCCGATGGCGTTAACTGGAGGTTTCCGATCGAATTACTCTACGGCGTTGCTCAAACCAACGCGCCGGTTTCACTGGCAGTATTCAACAACAATCTTTACCTGGTGCACCAAAACGCCTCCGATTCGAGCATTTATTACACGTCGACGTCCGATGGCGTTACCTGGCAAGCGGATCTGGCAGTGCCTTATGCATCAATGAAAGAAGAATGATGCCGCCCATCGCCGGCGCGATAATGAGCAGAGTCTTCTCTTATCGCTGTCAGTCGGCTAACGCGCTTGATTGAATGGTCCGGCAGGCATACGGCCGATAACTGCAGCCGGGTTATCGGCCGACGCAACTCGTTATCTGCCCACCCACCAGGCTGTGGGCAAGTCTCTGCGTGTTTAAACAGCCATACGGGGTAGGAGCGATATTTGCCAAGTAACGTGCCCCCCGGGGGCTACGGAGCCGTGCTTCGGGAATTGGGGAAATCCGGCGTGTGAGGGCGTCGTAGCGAAAGCGTGGATTTGCGGCCCTTTGGTATCCGGCTATCCCAAAACGAGCGGTTGTTGGGCATCCGCTGCGCCAGCTCGACTATCTGTCGCGCTCCAGGTGCCTCGTTACGCCGGCTTTGGCATGCCCGTTCGTGTCGAGCGAAGCCGCGTTGCCGCTCTGTCTCGGCAACGCCCCTCAGCCAGCAAGCATCGCACCGGCACCGCCAGCCGCTATGCGAAAATCGAACCCTCTACCCTCTTCAATCGACCCAACGGGGCTCGCATGACCACTCACATCACCATCGAATTCACCGAGCACGCAGCGGAAGCCATCGGCGAGCAGACCAGCACCAGCTTTTCGTATGACCAGGGCGCGCACGTACCGCAACCGGGCGACTTCGTCGAACTCGAGAATTCGCGCCAGACATTTTTCGTGATCGGCCGCGTGTTTTCGCTCAAGGCCAACTACAGCGCGGTCAAGCTCGTGCTCGACCTTCCTCCGCCGGACGGCGAGCAGGATTTCGATCAGACGCACTGACCGACGACGAGACGCGTGACGCCGGCCCGAATCGATGACCATGCAGCGCATTCCCGGCGCTGCATTCAACATCACAACCCGCGTCAATCCAGGCTGGCCGGCACATACCGGGCCTGCATTAACCCGCTCGGCAATAGCTTCGTATCGTCGAGCCGCAGCAGCGTTTGCGGCAGGTCATTGCTGAACAGCGGAATCCCCTGCCCGAGCACGATCGGCACCCAGCTGAGCGTGATGCTGTCGACGACGCCGGCCGAGATGCCCTCTCGCGCCGTCATGCCGCCGTCCAGGTAGACGTGACGATGGCCGTCCTCCGCCAGCCGGCCAAGCAGTGTCGTGAGCGCCCCGTCGAACGGTTCTTCGCCATGGCGCGAAGCCAGTTTCCGATGAGTCATGACCACCATCCATTTGCCGGCATAGGGCCACGGGTCAAACGCAATCACCGTATCGTATGTGTTGCGCCCCATCACGATCACGTCGATGTCGTTCATCAGCGACGTATAGCCGGTTTCATCCGGCGAATCCGACGAAAATGCCTCCAGCCATGACAGATCACCGCTTTCACCGGCGATGAATCCATCGAGACTGAGAGCGAGAAATACGCTGACTTGAGGGCGCATACAGGAATCCTTTCGGAAATGTAAGGATGATGAGTATAGCCACGATCGCCACGCGCTGCCGCTACGCCGACAGGACGTCCTCGTTTGAGGCCGTGGCGTTCGCTCGCATGCGGTGTGCCCGCCGCGCCGCTCCCCAGCGTCGAATTACGCACTCGTGATCGCGTTTGCTGCCAATCGTCCAAGCTGGGGCGCCAGGATCACACCGGGGTGCGCGACAACGGCATAAACCCCTGCAACACCCGGCAAAAATCCGTTGATCGGCACCCCGTCGTTCGTCATCGGCCTAAGCGCCGATTTCGCGGCGAGCAGCGTAAGGGTCGGCGGCTCGGCAAACAGCGCCGAAATGTCCGAGGCCGTACGCGCAGCAAGCGCGGCAAGCCCGCTGTCGCCCTCTTCCGGAGGATCCGCGGCTGACAGCAGGCTGCCCGATGGGCCGATCCGCACTTCAAGATCCTGCCCGTAGAGCAAATGGCTGATGAGACCCGGCTCGGCGCCAAAACGCATCAACACGGCCGGCTTCTCGCGAACCGGCAACGACACACTCAGGCCCGCGGCGAGCGCAACCGCAGAAGCAGCGTTCGCCAGGACGACCACATCCGCCGGCACATGCCCGTGCGCGGCATGCACACCGACAGCGTGCCCATTGCGCGTTTCGACCGCTTCGACCGCGCAACCGCACCGGATCTCCGCGCCGGCCGCTTGTGCACCGGCCAGCAACCGATGCGTCAGGTCGATCGGCTCGACCACGAAATCGTCCGGCGCCCACGCGATCAACTCGGGAAGCCGGGCAAGACGCGGCTCCATCCGGGCCACCTCTCGACGCCCCAACGCTTCCATTCGCACGCCCGCCGCACGCTGCTCGTCGATCAGGGCAGCGGTCTGCGCATCCGAGTCCAGCCAGACGAGTGCCCCGCGCGTCGTCACCGGCAACGAGCCCAGTTCACGCTCGAGCCTCGCGAACTCCGGGAGCGCTCCGAGCGTGCGCGAGAACCCGGACGGGTTTTCCGATGGAAGCGCGCTGCCGGTACCCACCCAGCCGAACGACCAGTGAGTCGCGCCGCCGGCGGGTACCGCCTGCTGTTCCAGCAGCGTGACCTGTGCGCCCGAGCGCGCAAGATGCCATGCGGTGGATGCACCGATAATGCCACCGCCGATCACGACGACGCGCAGCGAGTTGTTTCCCATGAGTCACATTCGGAAGTTGCGGGATTCCGACTATACCGTCCGCCCCGCTTCACCGCTGTGCGGTTGCCTGCCGCCCATTACCGCCAATCGTCTCGCCCTCTCGCGTCCGGCATCGACACGATCAATCGATCGACATCCAAGGCACTTGAGGTGTGCCGACGAAACAAAAAGCCCACCGAGGCGGGCCTTGATGAAACGCTGGACACGGCACTTCACCGCATGTCCGGAAACACCGACGCCTTCAGGCACCGATCGAACCACAAAGCATCGTCGCCATCGCCGATCGGCCACATTTCCGCATCGAGTTGCGGCAACCCGGCAACCGGCGCCGATGCGCGGTTATCGTCACCGGACGTCCCCGCACGCATCCACGCCGATTGCTTTCCGCCGTTGTCGCACGCACTCCCATGCGCCTGCGCTTCGCAGAACGCCACGGGCCGCACCTTCCCGCCGTCGGCCGTGCTCACCGACCGGTATTGATAAACCGCACCGGTCGCCCAGTCCTCGCTCTGGCTGCAGACCCGCGCACGATGCTGCACATGGACCGCGCCGAAACACGCATAGGAAACGTGCGCGCCGGTCGCATCGTCGGGAATGAAGTCGCAGTTTGCATCGAAACCGGTGAGCGGGCCGCCCGTGTATTTCGCGAGCCACTGACGCTCGGCCTGCGCCCGCGCGATCAACCCTTTGTTCGATTGATCGGCCAGCACGGCGGTGCGTCGATCGATTGCCTTGCGCACTTCGTCGACGGCGAGCGGACGGCCTTCGTAATCGGCGGCGAGACGGTTGTTGCGCGCGTCGATCCAGCGGCGCTGGCTGCGCACCAGCATGTCGCGGATAGCCGTGTCCGGTGCGGCCTTCAGTGCACCCGTGTACGCCGAATTCATCCGTGTGTCGGCTGCGCGCAGCACGGAGCTCGCACAGATGCGCTTCTCGATCGGCTGCACGGCTTTCGCGCAATCCATCGCAAAGGCAGGACCCGCCACGCCAACGCCCATCAAGACCATCGAAGCAAAACCAGCCAGCCGGCCGGCCGATGCCATTCGAATCCCACGCATGCTTTCTCTCAGTCGGTTTTTTCTTGGTCGCACTGCCTCGATGCGGCATCACCCATCACGGCCTGTCGTGCCCGGGCGCCGGTGTCGTATTCCGCCGAAGGCAGCTTCCACGCCACACCGCGCAGCGCCGCTCATGGTACGCGTGCCTGCACGAACGCGCACCATCAGGCGCGGCACGCCCCGGTGTTCCTTCGCAGGTGACTGGATCTCGATCGACTGGACGACGATCATGCGCGCCCGAGCCCGGCACGCGCATTCGGTGCCGACGGTCATGAACGACCGTCGGCGAGAGGGTCCGGCAGGCGGCGGCCACACATCGTCGCGCCCGAATGCACGATCGGCCGACCCGCACCGCGTTGCTTCGCGGCACCGACGCCCGACGGGTTGCCCGCCGCGGTCGGCCCGCCGCGAAACCGTTACTTCTTTTCCGGCTCCGACGCGCCCGGTTGCTTGAACGGGAACGTGCTGAACATCGACTTCGCCTGGTTCTGCATCTGCTCCTGCATCTGCACGAACATGTTCTTCGACTGCTCGATGTAGCTGGTCATCATCCCCTGCATCATCGGCGCCTGCATGTTCATGAACTGCGACCAGACTTCCGGATTCATCGCATTGCCTTCGTACAGGTTCTTCGACTGATCCGCGAGCTTGTTCTGGATGTCGATGAACGCCTGGATGTTCTTTTCCAGGTACGTGCCCATCATGCCCTGCATCGCATGCCCGTAGAAACGGATGATCTGCGACAGCATCGACGACGAGAACATCGGCACGCCGCCGCTTTCCTCTTCGAGGATGATCTGCAGGAGGATGCTGCGCGTCAGGTCTTCGTTGGATTTCGCATCGACGACCTTGAAGTCCTCCTGCTCCAGCACGAGCTGCTTCACGTCGGTCAGCGTAATGTACGTGCTTGTCTCGGTATCGTAGAGCCGACGGTTCGGGTACTTCTTGATGAGCCGTTCGGCCGTCTTCTTTGTAGTAGTCATGTAACGCCTTTGAGTGCAGCGTAGCGGAAGTGACGAATCCCCGCCGCCCGAATCCGGGAGGCGGGGGCCTTCGGAAAACGCCCGGCTGCGCGGCCACCCGGCCCGCGCAGCGCGGACGCTCAGCCCATGTGCAGGCCGCCGTTCAGCGAGAAGTCGGCGCCCGTCGCGAAACCGGAATCGTTCGACGCAAGCCACGCGACGATCGAACCGATTTCCTCCGGCCCGCCAAGACGGCGCACCGGGATCGTCGCGACGATCTTCTCGAGCACGTCCGGGCGAATCGCCTTCACCATGTCGGTGCCGATGTAGCCCGGCGACACGGTGTTGACCGTCACGCCCTTCGTCGCGACTTCCTGTGCGAGCGACATCGTGAAGCCGTGGATGCCGGCCTTCGCGGTCGAATAGTTGGTCTGGCCGAACTGCCCCTTCTGGCCGTTCACCGACGAAATGTTGACGATCCGGCCCCAGCCGCGTTCGACCATGCCGTCGATCACCTGCTTCGTCACGTTGAACAGGCTCGTCAGGTTGGTGTCGATCACGGCGGTCCAGTCTTCGTGCGTCATCTTGCGGAACACGACGTCGCGCGTGATGCCCGCATTGTTGACCAGCACGTCGATCTCGCCGACTTCAGCCTTGACCTTGTCGAACGCTTCCTTGGTCGAGTCCCAGTCGCCGACGTTGCCTTCCGACGCGATGAAATCGTACCCGAGCGCCTTCTGGTCCTCGAGCCATTTCACACGGCGCGGCGAGTTCGGGCCGCAACCTGCGACCACCTTGAAGCCGTCTTTCAACAGGCGCTGGCAGATGCTGGTGCCGATGCCGCCCATCCCGCCCGTTACGTACGCAATTCGCTGAGACATAAATCTCACTCCATTTTTTGGTTTCGAGAGCTGCCGGAGGCCCCCTCTGACTTCACGTGACGCCGGCCGAAGCCGCAATCGGCCGGCACACGGATTCGGTTCGCTGGTCGCGAACGGCCGGTTGTGGTCGTCCGGTTACGGACGCTCGACCGCGAGTGCAACGCCCATCCCGCCGCCGATGCACAGCGACGCCAGCCCGCGCTTCGCATCGCGCTTGGCCATCTCGTGCAGCAGCGTCACCAGGATCCGGCAGCCCGACGCGCCGATCGGGTGGCCGATCGCGATCGCCCCGCCGTTCACGTTCACCTTCGACGTGTCCCAGCCCATCTGCTTGTGCACCGCCAGCGCCTGCGCCGCGAACGCTTCGTTGATCTCCATCAGGTCCAGGTCGCCCGGCGTCCAGCCCGCGCGCTCCAGGCACCGACGCGAGGCCGGCACCGGGCCCATGCCCATCACGCTCGGATCCACGCCCGCGTTCGCGTACGCCTTGATCCGCGCCAGTGGCGTCAGGCCGAGTGCCGCCGCCTTCTGCGCCGACATCACCAGCACCGCCGCCGCGCCGTCGTTCAGCCCCGACGCGTTCGCCGCCGTCACCGAGCCGTCCTTCGAGAACGCCGGCTTCAGCCCGGACAGCGAT
>NZ_JAAGPG010000191.1:0-14659 GCF_017104665.1 Burkholderia sp. Se-20378
CGCAGCGTCGTTTCGACCTGCGCGCGATCGCGTGGATTTTCGAGCACATTGAGTGCCTGCTGCGCCTGTTGCGGTGTCAGCGCGGGCGCGGTGCCGGAAGCGGCCGACGCGGCGGCAGGGGCGGGAGCGGCCGCGTGGGCGGCCGATACGACGGCGGCAAGCAGCCAGCCGAGGAGGAAATGTCGCATGGAGTGGGCATGCGGGCGCGCATCGGCGCGCGGCCCGCCAGGCTGAACGATGGACGGAAGTTAACATGATCGCGATCGGAACCGAATAGTTCCGTCGACGATCATTCGAATCGGGCATACCCGACGCGGCGCGGGTGTTTACGGCGCGTTCGCGCGGTCATGCGGCGGACGCAGACTGCAGGCAGCCGGATAGGTCTGGGTGTGTCAATTGCCGGCATGTAACGTCTTTGTAATGCTGGCTTGTCGGCAACGGCGAGCGATGCACGCGTCGCGTCAAATTAATCTGGAATCCTGCCGAATCACGCTGGCTCGTCATGAAAAACCGGTAGAACGTGTTCCGCGATTTCTTCGACGACTTCGCGCACGGGCCGGTCCGAGCCGGGATTCAGCGTGACGTGATGCGTGCCCGCCGCGCGCATGTCGTGCAGGATGTCGATCAATGCGCGGCGTCCGGTTGCATAGCCGAGCGGCAATGCGGTGGCCGGGGCATCGGGATCCGCGACGAGGTCGAGCCGCATCGATACGCCGAATGCGCGAAAGGCGGGTGACGCGAGCCGGTCGACCGCCGCGCGCCACATCGAATAGCGGGCGCGCTGCGTGTCCGGATCGCGGTGGTACGTCATCCAGCCGATCGAGTGCCGTGCGATCCAGTCGACGCTTTGCCCGCCCGAGCCGACCGCCAGCATCGGCACGGCGTCGGCGCCGCGCGGCAGCAGCGTGAATTCCGGTGCATCGGGCGGCGCTTCGTCGGGCAGCACGCGCGAAGGCACGCCGAGCGCGGCCGCGACGACCTCCCAGTTCGTGCGATATCGGTCGCGCCGCGTCTCCGCATCGACGCCGAACGCCGCATATTCGGGCGGCCGGTCGCCGGAGCCGAGCCCGAGGATGAAGCGGCCGCCCGACAGCGTCGCGACCGACAGCGCGCCTTTCGCGATATGCAGCGGATGACGCAGCGGCAGCACGATCGCACCGCTGGCGAGCGCGATCCGGCGCGTGCGTGACGCCAGTGCGCCGAGCAGGACCCACGGGTCGAGGTGGCCGACCGGATCGGGGTAGTCGGCGCTGTTCAGCGGCACGTCGCGAATCCACAGCGCGCGAAAGCCGAGCGTGTCGGCCAGCGCCGCGAGTTCGAGCTGCTCGTCGAAGTCGGCGACGATATGGCCGGTGCGAAGCAGCGGAAGCGTGAGGCCGATCGACAACCGTTCGTCCGAAAAGACGCGATGCGCGACGTCGGGGCGGGCAGGGGCGGGCGTGGTCATGTCGAGTCCTTGGAGGCGGCGCGAAGCGAACGCGCGACGTTGCGTGTCCGAATGCTAGCGTGTTTGCACGACGGCTGCGCGGCAGCGGCACGGCATGCGCCGTGACTGATCGAGCTCGACCGGTTGGCGTACACGCAGCGAACGTGATGCGGAAAGCGGGCCGGGCATAATCGATGCCTTCCTTCATTGAAACAACGAATCCGGATGAATGCGCTTCCACACAGGGTGATCGGTCTGGCAGCGTGCGCCATGTTCTTCGCGGTTGCGTCCGGCGCGCTGGCGGACGAAGCAGGCCAAGCCGCTATCTGCAAGACTGCCGAGGAGACGGGCTACACGGCCGACATCCGCAATTGCCTGCGGCTGAAGTACGAAGCGGCCGACAAGCGGTTGAATGCCGTCTACAAGACGCAGATGGCGAACCTGGACGAGCAGGGCAAAGCGAGGTTGCGCAACGACGAGCGCCGCTGGCTCAAGGCACGGGATGCCACGTGTGCCGAATCGCGGCAGCCCGATGCGGGCGGCTCGCTCGGCCTCGTGGAGCATGACAGTTGCTTCGTCGACGAAACCGAGCGTCGCGTCAAGGCGATCGAGGCTTTTCGTTGAGATGTCGCGCCGGCCACGGCGTCAAGCCACCCGCAGTGTCGTGCCGCGCAGCGTGAGGCCGAGGCGCGACGCCACGCGTTGTGACGCGCGGTTGTCGCGGTCAGTGCTGTAGAACAGCGTGCGCGTTTGAAGCGACGGCAGCCGCGACCACGCTGCGGTTACCGCCGCCGCGAGGCCACGCCCCCGAAATGCAGGGGCCGTCGCGAGGCCGAGTTCGGCGCCGACTTCGGACAGCCGCGCGGCGAACGCGACCGATGCGACTTCTCCGTCGACGACGGCTGCGCACCACGGCGCCCACAGATCGGCGACGCGCCGAAACCCCATCGAGAACAGGCCTTCGGGCATCCCGTGCGTGGACAGCGCATGCAGCAGTTGCCGGCCCGCGTCGCTGTCGCCGTCGATCAGCGCGATGCGTGGGTCGGTGTCGAAACCGAGTGCGTGCGGCAGCGGGTAGACGAGGCCGATATTCCAGTGCGGAACAGGGGCGAGCAGCGCGAGATAGCGCTCGAGATGCGCGGGCTGCATGCGGTCCGCCATCGGCGGTTCGCTATCGGCCAGGCGCGCGAGTTCGTCTGCGATCGGGGTGGGCACGTCGGCGCGTATGCCCGCCAGGTTGCCGTCCGCGCATCGGCCGAGCCAGAAGCGCGGCGCGGGCGAGCACTCGGGATCGTTCTCGTGTTCGATCCGGCGACCCGGATGCAGCCGGAACAGCGTGCGGTAGTCGATATCCAGCCAGTCGTTTGCGTCAGGCATGCGTCGAGTCAAGGGCTCGGGTCAGGTGGTGCGCGCTGCGCGAGGAATGCCGGCACGGGGCCGCGCGCCGCACGCATGCGGCGCTGTGGGGCGATTGTAAGCCGTTCGGCGATCGCGCGCAGATGCAACGCCGCGCTGCCCGCGCGGGTCGGGCCGGTGCCGCGTGGCGGCACGCCCGGCCGACGTGCGTCGATCCGGAGGGCGTTTCAGTTTCGAAACGTTCGCGCTGCTTGCCGGTGCGCGATTCGCGTCGATGGCACCCAATCCGCCCGCGCGGCCTTGCGGCGTGAAGCATGGTGCGCTCCTTGCATATCTGTGCACGCCGTGAGCGCGGTCGCGGACGCAGTCGGTCCGGCGATCGCTTCAGTGGGTCGGACGTATCGGAGACGGGGACAAGAGAATGAAAACAGACCGAATCGCAACGTGTCGTGTTGCAAACATGAATCGCCGACCTGCCGGGCTATTTGCTTCGCCGTTTATCGAGGCGACGTGAGCGCGCGGCTTTCCGTTCCATCCGAGCAATCGGGTTTGTTCTGAACGACGACGTGCAGGTGTAGCGCACGAGGCCGACTGGTGCCAGTCGGCCGTCGGGGATGAACCGTGAATGCCTGCGGATGGCCCGGCCCGGATCCCGGATCGTCAATCTGCCGCGCGCAACGCGAGTCGTCGCGCGGCGTAGGCGTGTGCGTGCCGTGCCTTGCGTCGGCGCGACGGGTCCGAACCGGATCGCACCGGAAAGCCGGCAGCGCATCGATGCATTCGGCATCGCGGAACATGGGCAGTCCAGGGGAAGCGTTCACCGGCCGCAGCAGGGCGGACGCCGCGAAATTGTGCTGTCAGTTGATCCACTACCCCGATGGATCAATTGTTGAAGCGCCCATCGCCACGTGGCGATGGGCGTCTTTTTTTGGACGCCGGTTTGCGACGCGAGCCATCGGCCCGATCGCGCGACGTTCTGTATCATGTGCTGGCGTGCCTGGCCGCCCGTGCGGGCGCACGGTGCTTGCCGGCGCGCCCGATCACGCGTTGCCAACATGAACGACAAAGCCCTGCACGACCCTTCAACCGCCGGCATCGATCCGGCCGCACTCGATGCGCTGCACACGTTCGTCGAGCGTCATCCGCGCCTGCTGGTGCTGACCGGCGCCGGCATCAGCACCGACTCCGGCATTCCCGGCTATCGCGACCGCAACGGCCAGTGGATGCGCTCGCCGCCGATCCAGCTCCACGAATTCCTCGGCTCCGATGCCGCGCGGCGGCGCTACTGGGCGCGCAGCATGATCGGCTGGCCCGTCGTCGGCCGCGCGCAGCCGAACGGGTCGCACGTCGCGCTCGCGCGGCTCGGTCGCTCGGGACGGATCGAGCGTCTCGTCACGCAGAACGTCGACGGCCTGCACCAGCGCGCGGGCAGCGGCGACGTGATCGAGCTGCACGGCGGAATCGACGGCGTCACGTGCCTCGGTTGCGGCGCGCATCATGCGCGCGCGACGATCCAGGTCATGCTCGAGGCCGACAATCCCGAACTGCTGGGCGCGGAGGCCGAGCCGGCCGCGGATGGCGACGCGCACCTCGAATGGGCCGCGCTCGACACGTTCCGCATCCCGGCGTGCCCCGCGTGCGGCGGGCTGCTGAAGCCGGCGGTCGTGTTCTTCGGCGAAAACGTGCCGCGCGAGCGCGTGGCGCTCGCGTCGCAGGCGCTCGATGCGGCCGATGCGCTGCTGGTCGTCGGCTCGTCGCTGATGGTGTATTCCGGCTACCGCTTCTGCGTGTGGGCGCAGGCGCAGAACAAGCCGGTCGCCGCGCTCAATCTCGGCCATACGCGCGCCGATCCGATGCTGACGCTGAAGGTCGAGGCGCGCTGCGCACCCGCGCTCGACGCGCTGACTGCGCGGTTGGGCCTCACGGGCCACGCACCGGAGCACGCATCGTGACCGATCCGACCTCTTCTCCCGATCCGTCCGCGCGGCTGTCGGCGCCGGCGGCCGAACGCAATCGCGGGCCGATCCTCGACGTCTTGCGCCGCGTGTTGCCGGCGAGCGGCCACGTGCTCGAAATCGCGAGCGGCACGGGGCAGCACGCGGTCCATTTCGCGCAGGCGCTGCCGGGCCTGCACTGGCAGCCGAGCGATCCCGATGCGCAGGCGCGGCGCTCGATTGCCGCGTGGGTTGCCCATGCAGGCCTCGCCAATGTTGCCGGACCGCTCGCGTTCGACGTGCGCGACGCGTCGTGGCCGGTCGACGCGCTCGATGCAATCGTCTGCATCAACATGATTCACATCTCGCCGTGGGCCTGCACCGACGCGCTGTTCGCGGGCGCGTCGCGCCTGCTGCGGCCGGGCGGCGTGCTGTTCCTTTACGGGCCGTATCGCCGCGAGGGCCGGCATACGGCGCCGTCGAACGAAGCCTTCGACCTGCAACTGCGCAGCCGCGACCCGTCGTGGGGCGTGCGCGATCTCGAAACCGTCGTCGCGCTCGGCCTCGATCGCGGGCTCGACTGCATCGAGGTGGTCGAGATGCCGGCGAACAACCTGAGCGTCGTGTTCCGGCGGCTGCCGCACGCGGAGCAATGACAGGGAAGCGCGCATCGCCGCCGGGTTTCCACTATCCTTTCGCCTGTGCGCGCGACCCGGTTCGGGTCGCGCCCCGTTTTTTCCGGAGAATTGACTAATGGGCAAACAAGCAATCGGTGTGATCGGGCTCGCGGTGATGGGCCGCAATCTCGCACTCAATATCGAGAGCCGCGGTTACGCGGTGTCGGTGTACAACCGCAGCCGCGAGAAAACCGACGAACTGATCGCCGAATTCCCCGGCCGCAATCTGGTGCCGACCTATACGCTCGAGGAGTTCGTCGCGTCGCTCGAAACGCCGCGCCGGATCCTGATGATGGTGAAGGCCGGCGAAGCGACCGATGCGACGATCGCATCGCTCAAGCCGCTGCTCGAGAAGGGCGACGTGCTGATCGACGGCGGCAATACGCACTTCACCGACACGATCCGCCGCAACCAGGAACTCGCGCAATCGGGCCTGCACTTCATCGGCACCGGCGTGTCGGGTGGCGAAGAGGGCGCGCTGCGCGGCCCGTCGATCATGCCCGGCGGCCAGCGTGACGCATACGACCTCGTCGAGCCGATCCTCAAGCAGATCGCCGCCAAGGCGCCGTCGGACGGCGAGCCGTGCGTCGCGTACATGGGCCCGGACGGTGCAGGTCACTACGTGAAGATGGTCCACAACGGCATCGAGTACGGCGACATGCAGCTGATCGCCGAAAGCTACGCGGTGCTGAAGGACGTCGCGGGCCTGACCAACGACGAACTCGGCACGGTGTACACCGAGTGGAACCAGGGCGAACTCGACAGCTACCTGATGGAGATCACGTCGAAGATCTTCGGCAAGAAGGACGAGGAAACCGGCAAGCATCTGGTCGACGTGATTCTCGATCGCGCCGCGCAGAAGGGCACCGGCAAGTGGACGAGCCAGAACGCGCTGGATCTCGGCGTGCCGCTGCCGCTGATCACCGAATCGGTGTTCGCGCGCGTGCTGTCGTCGCTGAAGACCGAGCGCGTCGCGGCCAGCAAGGTCCTGTCGGGCCCGGCTGCCGCGCCGTTCGACGGCGATCGCGCCGCGTTCATCGAAGCGGTGCGCCGCGCGCTGTACCTGAGCAAGGTGATCTCGTACGCGCAGGGCTTCGCGCAACTGCGCACGGCGTCGGAAGAGTACGGCTGGAACCTCGACCTCGGGACGATCGCGAAGATCTTCCGTGCGGGCTGCATCATCCGCGCGCGCTTCCTGCAGAAGATCACGGACGCGTACGCGAAGGATCCGGCGCTCGCGAACCTGCTGCTCGATCCGTACTTCAAGGATATCGCCGCGAACTACCAGGCATCGCTGCGCGACGTCGTGGTCGCCGCGGTGAAGGCCGGCGTGCCGGTACCGGCGTTCGCATCGGCGGTCGCGTACTTCGACAGCTACCGCTCCGAGCGGCTGCCGGCGAACCTCGTGCAGGCGCAGCGAGACTTCTTCGGCGCGCACACGTTCGAGCGTACCGACAAGCCGGGCAGCTTCCACGCGAACTGGTCCTGACCGGCTGGCGAGGGCAGTATTGTTGCGAAAATCTATTCTTTGAATAGGGTTTTTCTATCCCGGATGCCGACATTGTTGGCTCCGGGGAAACAGTGTTTTCGCTCTTTCATGGTTTTCCCTAGGGGACGCCGGGACTAAACTCTGTTCCATCGCTGCAGACATGGTGTGTGCGGCGGAGCAAAAAAATCCCGGAGGTAATCATGAAATCGCTGATCGCAACGTTCGCTGCAGCTGCCGTCCTCGCCGTTCCCGCCGTCTCGTTCGCCCAACAGAACGCGCCCGTCACCCGTGCACAGGTGAAGGCCGAACTGGTCGCCGTGCAACAAGCCGGCTACAAGCTGGGCAGCGACCGGACGAACTACCCGGAAGGCATCCAGGCCGCTGAAGCCCGTCTGAACCCGCAACAGAACGTCGCCGCTGCCGACACGACCGGCTACGGCGCGCAACCGGCTGCCGCGCAAGAATCCGGCGCGCCGGCCAAGGCCAAGACCGGCTGGCAAGTCAAGCGTATCGCTGACGACGCCCCGATCTACAAGGGTCGTTAATGGTGCGGCCGCATCGGCGGCCTGATCCGACCCTGGAAGTAAAAACAGCCCGACGTTCCGTCATGCGGAACGTCGGGCTGTTCTCATTGGCGGCGCGCGTATCGCGCCAGCCGTCAGTTCAGTGCAGCGCGCGCCGGCCGCGCCCGATGTCCCGGAACAGCGCTTCGGCCGGTTCCAGCACCTGCAGCCACGTTTCGTCGTAGCCGCTCAACGTGTCGAGCGCATCGCGCAGCCGCTCGATCGCGAGGATCGGCAGCTCGACGCTGTGGCGCGTGGCGCCGGTCATATGCGCGACGCTCGCCAGCTGGACGAGCGCATCGGCCGCCTCGGCGACGTCGGTCGCGAACAGCAGGTGCCGGTTGAGCAATTCGACCAGGCCGCTGGAGCCGGAGAAATCGTCGGCGTTGAGCTGCACGGAAAGAAACGTCGCGTTGTTCATTGTCATGCTCCTCGTTGTCGTTGGATCGCGCAGTGCATCACCGAGTATAGGCGGCGATCGAAGGGGAGAATGTGACGGGATCGAGACTGCGGGCGAGGGCGGCACGGCCTGCTGAAGATCCGCCGCAGGCCCGCCCGGCGGCCCGCGCGGCGCGGCTTGCAGGCCGCCGGTACGCGGGTGCGCTGCCGCAAGATTGTTGCCGGATCAGGCACCTGACGCGGCCTTGACCGCCACAAATGGTATCTTTGCCGATTGGGACGACGCGAAAGAGGGGCCGGTGAGCCCATTCGCACCAATGTCCCGCTGTGGAAACTGACGGCCGCGAGAGCGGTCGGATACTGGTTGGTCCGGCCGTTTGGCCGGACATCGTGCGTCGCGCGCCGGGGGGCGGTGGGCGGCGCAACGACGCAAATCCGGGAGGACCCTTGAGAGAAACTATTCCCATCCACGATGCGCTGACGCGCTGGCTGCCGCAGGCGGCGCTCGTTGCCGCAGCCATCGCGCTGACGGGCTGCACGATGACGCCGTGGACCGACAGCTGGCAGCCGGCGCGCCAGTCGGCACCCACGTCGGCTGCGACGCCGGGCGTGATTGCCGGCTATTACCGCGTGAATCCGGGCGATACGCTCGCGGGCGTCGCGAACGCCTACGGACAGCGCGTCCAGGACGTGGCCAGCTGGAACCACATGGCACCGACCGATGCCGTGTATCCCGGCCAGGTGCTGCGCGTTGCGCCGCCGCCTGCCGCGACGTCGCTCGGGCAGCCGCCCGCGGCGGCCGCGCAGCCGGGCTCGCTCGCCTGGCCGGCCACCGGTGTCGTGGCTGCGCCGTTCTCGGCCGGCAAGACGCGCGGCATCGTGATCGTCGCCTCCGGGCCCGACCCTTCGGTGCGGGCCGCGGCGGCCGGGCGCGTGGTGTACGCCGGGTCCGGCGTCAAGGCCTACGGCCCGCTCGTGATCCTGAAGCATGAGAACGGGCTCATCACGGCCTATGGACACAACGGCAAGCTGCTCGTCAACGAAGGCGACGCGGTGCGCCAGGGCCAGCCGGTCGCCGAAATGGGCTCCGACGCGAGCGGCCGTTCGACGTTCGAGTTCGAAGTCCGCCAGAACGGCAAGGTCGTCGATCCGATGAACTTCCTGCCGCGCAACGGCGGCTGACGGCCCGCATCACCCCGTGTGCGCCGGGCGGCGCACACGCTCCCGCCCTCATCCTTTCCTGAGCGTCACCGCATCGGACTGTCTCGCGTGATTGCCGAGCCAGCGAATGCCCAGTGCGAGCGCCGCCGCGCCTATCGCGATCAGCGAGCACTGGATCGCGACCGGCAGGTAGCCGTGCGGCCGCGGATCGACGAACGGGTAGGGGTACCAGTTCTCCAGCGCGCCACGCACCAGCGTGTAGCCGAGATAGACGATCGGGAAACCGAGCCAGGCGAACGCGCTGCGCCACGGGATCGGCTGGCGCGGCTCCACGTACAGCCAGTCGCACAGCACGACGAGCGGCACGATCCGGTGCAGCACCCAGTTGTTGAACGCCGGCGTGATGTGGCGCAGCGCATCGAGCCGCGCGAGCAGGAGTTCGTAGACGATCGCGGTGATCAGGACGTACAGCACTGCGGCGCCGCGCATCGATTCGTAGCGGGCCGAGCCGGGGCGTGCGATGCGCCAGAGCCCGGTGGCGAGCATCGCGGCCGCGTAGAGGCTGCTCAGTTGCGTGAAGTAGCTGAGGTAGTTGCCGAGATGAAAGCCCGGCAGGTGCCAGTAGTCGGCGACGCTGTGCAGCGTGGTGGATACCGCGAGCAACGCGGCGGTCAGCCGATAGGCCGCAACGAAGAACGCCTTGCTCATGATGCCCGCGCGCCGTCGCACCAAAGCTCCATCGTGCCACAGCCGTTTGGGCGCGCGATGCGGATTTTCCATATGAAGCACCGCGCGGCGCACGTAGGCCATTCGTCGGATATTTGCGCGCGTCGTGCAAAACCGGGCGCCCGTGCGGCTACAATCGGGGCAGTTTTGCCGGGCGCAGGCCGGTGGCTGCATGCGTCCCTCCCCGCATACAACCCGAGACGAAGCATGAGAAACATCCTCGCGAAACAGACGCGCTACAGCTCGCCCGCGATCTTCTTCCACTGGGCCGTTTTCCTGCTGGTGGCGCTGGCCTACCTGGCGATCGAGATCCGCGGGCCGAAAGGCAGCGACAGCCGGGTGTTCTGGATGAATGTGCATCTCACCGCGGGCACGCTCGTGCTCGTGCTGTCGGTGCTGCGCGTGCTGTGGCGAGCCGTCAGCCGTGTGCCGGAGGCCATTCCGCAGGCGGTGCTGCTGCGCTGGCTCTCGAAGCTTGCACATGTCGCGCTCTACGTGTTCATCATCGCGCAGCCGCTGCTCGGCATCATGATGATCAACCTCGGCGGCAAGCCGGTGTCGCTCGACTGGCTCGGCATCTCGTTCACGCTGTTCGGCCCCGACAAGGCGCTGCGGCCGACGATCAAGGAAGCGCACGAGCTGATCGGCAACGCGTTCTATTTCGTGATCGGCCTGCACGCGCTGGCCGCGCTCTACCATCATTTCATCCGGCGCGACGACGCGTTGCGCCGCATGGCGCCCTGAACGGCACGTTCCGGAAGCACGCAGCAGGCGGGGGCGCATGGTTGTGTTGACAACCATGCGCCCCCGGTTCGTTTACCGGCATCCGCGCTGGCCATCGCGTTAAACATTCTGTAACATCTCGGCTGTTTTTACATTCCGCTTACTCGTTGCCGAGCATGCTGCACCGACATCGTCACCTGACCGCCTGGCTTGGCGTGCTCGCGATCTGGTTCGCGATCGCGGCGCCGCTGGTGTCGCAGTGGCGCGTCGCGCAGGCAGCCACGCCCGACGCAATCGTCTGCAGTACGGAGCATGGCGCGCATCAGTCGCCCGATGCGGGCCGCATGCACGATCATGCGCTGCATCTCGATGCATGCGGCTACTGCGGTTTCTTCGCGCACAGCCCCGCGATCGGCGGGCCTGCCGCCGCGGCACTCGCTTCCGTTCCCGTCGTTTCCGTTTCCGCCGTCGCGCCGCCTGCCGTCGCGGCGCGCACCGACCGCTATCCGCGCGCGTACCCGCGCGCCCCGCCCGAGCGCGCCTGACGCGCTGTTTCCGTTCCATTCACCGCCGAATCCGTGCGGCCCGTCGAGGCCGCGTGGAGGGCGTCACTCGGGCTTTCGATCATGACCATTTTCCAGTTGCGTGCGCCGCGGGCGTCACGCAATGCCTGTGCGCGGCGTCTGCCGCGCGTGCTGAAACTCACTGTTCCCGCGCTCGCTGTCGGCGCATTGGCCGCGAGCGCCGCGGCCGCCGAAACGGCGCGCGCACCCGGCGCGCCGTCCGACGATACGGCCGCGCCGCTGCCGGCCATCGAAGTCGTCGCATCGCCGCTGTCGACGCCGCTCGTCGTCGTCACGGATCCGAAGACCCCGCGCCAGCCGCTGCCCGCGAGCGACGGCGCGGATTACCTGAAGACGATCCCCGGTTTCACGTCGATCCGCAGCGGCGGCACCAACGGCGACCTCGTGCTGCGCGGGATGTTCGGCTCGCGGCTGAACATCCTGGCGAACGGGATGTCGACGCTGGGCGCATGCCCGGGCCGGATGGATGCGCCGACGTCGTACATTGCACCGGAAAGCTATGACAAGGTCACCGTCGTGAAGGGGCCGCAGACCGTGCTGTACGGTCCCGGCGCGTCGGCCGGCACCGTGATGTTCGAGCGCGTGACGCCGCGCTTCGACAAGCCCGGCATGCGCTTCGAAGGCAGCCTGGTCGGCGGGTCGTTCGGCCGCAACGACCAGAACATCGACGTGACGGCCGGCACGCCGGACGTCTATGGCCGCGTGACCGCGAACCACGCGCATTCGCAGGACTACAAGGACGGCAACGGCAACACCGTGCCGTCGCAGTGGGACAAGTGGAACGCCGATGCGGCGCTCGGCTGGACGCCGGACGACCACACGCGCGTCGAGCTGACTGCCGGCACCGGTGACGGTTATGCGCGCTATGCGGGGCGCGGGATGGACGGCGCGCATTTCCGCCGCGAGACGTTCGGCCTGTCGTTCGACAAGAAGCATCTCGGCGACGTGCTCGACCGGATCGAGGCCCGCGTGTACTACAACGAAGCCGATCACGTGATGGACAACTACACGTTGCGGCAACCGGACCCGACCAGCAGCATGCCGATGCGGATGGCGTCGGAGGTGCGGCGTCGCACGGTCGGCGCGCGCGCGGCCGCGACGTTCCGTTTCGCCGACGACTTCAAGCTCGTGACGGGCGTCGATGCGCAATCGAACCGGCTCGACTCGCGTTCGGCGATGGGGCGGCAGAACTACGGCGACAAGCCGTGGGATGCGCAGGCGACGATGTGGAACGCAGGCGTGTTCGGCGAACTGACGTGGTACGCGAGCGACGTGTCGCGCGTGATCGGCGGTGCGCGCGTCGACTATGCGAGCGCACGCGACAAGCGCGCGACGACGAGCGGCATGATGAAGAGCAAGCCGAACCCGACCTTCGACGACGATCGTACGCGCGTGTTGCCGAGCGGTTTCGTCCGCTACGAGCGCGATCTCGCGTCGCTGCCGGTCACGTGGTACGCGGGCGTCGGCCATACGGAGCGCTATCCCGACTACTGGGAACTGTTCTCCGCGAAGCGCGGGCCGGCCGGTTCGATCAACGCGTTCTCGGCGGTACAGCCGGAGAAGACCACGCAGCTCGACATCGGCGCGCAATACAAGAGCGACCGGCTCGACGCATGGGTGTCGGCGTACGCAGGCTACGTCCAGGATTTCATTCTGTTCAACTACGCGGCCGGCATGATGGGCCCGACCACACAGGCAACCAACGTCAATGCGCAGATCATGGGCGGCGAAGCGGGTGTGTCGTGGAAACCGGTTTCGCCGCTGCGCGTCGAGACGTCGCTCGCGTATGCGTGGGGGCGCAACGTGGCAACCGGCGATCCGTTGCCACAGATGCCGCCGCTCGAGGCGCGCATCGGGCTCGAATACACGCGTGGCGCGTGGTCGGCAGGGGGGCTGTGGCGCATCGTTGCGCCGCAGCATCGTTATGCACTGAACGAGGGCAATGTGGTCGGCAAGGACTTCGGCCCGAGCGCCGGATTCGGTGTGCTCTCGCTGCATACGCAATACAACGTCAGCAAGACCGTGCAGATCTCGGTCGGCGTCGACAACGTGCTGAACAAGGCCTACACCGAGCATCTGAACCTTGCCGGCAACGCGGGCTTCGGCTATCCGGCGAACTCGCCGGTGATGGAGCCGGGCAGGACCGCATGGGTGCGTGTGAGTGCGAAGCTGTAACGCATTGCGCGTGTGCGTTGCAGCATGCGCACGCATGAATGTGGCCCCGCCCGAACGGGCGGGGTACGTCAACCGATTAGAGAACCGTATCTAGTCAGGGAGCAAACGTTCGCGAGTCGTGATTCACTCCCGCATTCGACGCACACGGTGGTTGCGACGTTCGAGACGCGTAGTGTGTGTCGATCCGGCTTCATTCGCACCGGCAGCACAATAATCAGGAGAACATGCATGGCCAAAACGATGCGTTCCAGGGTGGTGGCAGGGGCAGTGGCATGCGCGATGAGCATCGCGCCGTTCGCGGGGACGACCGCTGTGATGACGTTGGCGACGACGCATGCGGCGGTGGCGGCGACCGCGTCTGCCGACAACTATGCGGCGACGCGCTATCCGATCATCCTCGTGCACGGGCTGACGGGTACCGACAAGTACGCCGGCGTGCTCGAGTATTGGTATGGCATCCAGGAAGACCTGCAACAGAACGGTGCGACCGTCTACGTCGCGAACCTGTCGGGGTTCCAGAGCGACGACGGCCCGAACGGGCGCGGCGAACAGCTACTCGCTTACGTGAAGACGGTGCTCGCGGCGACGGGCGCGACCAAGGTCAATCTCGTCGGCCACAGCCAGGGCGGCCTGTCGTCGCGCTATGTCGCGGCCGTCGCGCCCGATCTCGTCGCGTCGGTGACGACGATCGGCACGCCGCATCGCGGCTCCGAGTTCGCCGACTTCGTGCAGAGCGTGCTTGCGTACGATCCGACCGGGCTTTCTTCATCGGTGATCGCCGCGTTCGTCAATGTATTCGGAATCCTGACGAGCAGCACCCACAACACGAACCAGGACGCGCTCGCCGCACTGCAGACGCTGACCACCGCACGGGCCGCCACGTACAACCAGAACTACCCGAGTGCTGGCCTGGGTGCGCCGGGCAGTTGCCAGACCGGTGCGCCGACCGAAACCGTCGGCGGCAACACGCATCTGCTGTACTCGTGGGCCGGCACGGCGATCCAGCCGACACTTTCGCTGTTCGGCGTCACGGGTGCGACCGACACGAGCACCATTCCGGTCGTCGATCCGGCGAACGCACTTGATCTGTCGACGCTTGCGCTGTACGGCACGGGCACGGTGATGGTCAACCGCGGCTCCGGGCAGAACGACGGAGTCGTGTCGAGGTGCAGTGCGCTGTACGGCAAGGTGCTGAGCACGAGCTACAAGTGGAACCACCTCGACGAGATCAACCAGCTGCTCGGCGTGCGCGGCGCGTATGCGGAAGATCCGGTCGCGGTGATCCGCACGCATGCGAACCGGCTGAAGCTGGCGGGCGTGTAATCGATGACGGCACGAGGAGGGCGCGCGCCGCTGGCGCGGCGCGCCGTGGTCTATGGTGTCGTGGGGCTGGCGGCGATTGCCGGCGTGGCGATGTGGAGCGGCGCGGGCTGGCATCGCGGGACA
>NZ_JAAGPG010000192.1:0-14934 GCF_017104665.1 Burkholderia sp. Se-20378
GACTCTTACATCCGCTGGTACAACGCCAAGCGGATTAAGATCTCGCTTGGCTCACTGAGCCCGCTCGAATACCGGGAGAGCCTCGGACTCGCGGCATAAACCAGTCCAAGATTTTAGCCGCACCCCCTTCTGGGGAAATTACGTCCGAGGTTGACACCCACTCGAAGTGACAATGTAGGGAGTCGCTTTAGCGTGGTCATTGTCTTGCGGACCTGGTCTCACAGGTCTGTCGTGCCGACGACGCCCCCCGTCTTCAGTAGCACTGGGCTTTAGAGTCCGGGCGGGAATTCAACGCTTTCTCCGCCAGTTTCCGGGCGTAGGATGTGGGCGTTAATCCGCCCAGCGATTTCTTCGGCCGCTCCTCGTTATATTCCCGACGCCAATCCTCGATCACGACCTTGGCGTGCGACAGGCTGGTGAACCAGTGTTCGTTCAAGCATTCGTCCCGGAAGCGCTCGTTAAACGATTCAATGTAGGCATTTTGGTTCGGCTTGCCCGGCTCGATCAGAAACAACTTCACGCCCCGCTGATGCAACCAGGTCAGCATCGCCCGACTACAAAACTCCGCGCCGTTACCGGTCCGAATCGCCTGCGGCAAACCGCGATGCACGGCCACGCGATCCACAATGCGCGTTAGCCCATGCCCGCTGATTGCACGCTCCGGCACAATGGCCACAGCCTCATGCGTTGCTTCGTCGACCACGGTCAAACTTTGATCACGCGGCCTTCCGCAGTTCGGTCAAACACAAATCCATCGACCAGACTTGGTTGGCCGCTGACGGCCTCCACAGTGGTTGACGGTCCGAGGCCGGCACCTTTCGGCGCACCTGCAATTTCTCTTCTGCATACAGCCGCTCGACCCGCTTGTGATTCACCCTCTGGCCCGACTGCCGCAGCTTCAGATAAATCATCCCCGCGCCGTAACGGCGATGCCGCTGAGCCAGTGCCACAATCTCAGCGCGCAACGACACATTGTGATCCGGAGCGGGCTGATGAGGGTAGGCGCTGGCGCTCATGCCGATAACCTGCAAGGCCCGGCGTGCACTCAGGTCTCGCTGCGTCATATGGCGCACCACCTCTCGGCGTGAAGGGGCGCTAACCACCTTTCTCGCAACGCCTCGCGCGTGACCTCGTCTTCCAGCAGTGATTCGGCCAGCAGCTTCTTCAGCCGGGCGTTCTCGACCTCCAGCTCCTTCAGGCGCTTCGCGTCGGACACGCTCATGCCGCCGAACTTGCTGCGCCACAGGTAGTAGCTGGCTTCCGAGAAGCCGTGCCTGCGGCACAGCTCCTTGATCGGGATCCCCGTCTCCGCCTCCCGCAGGAAGCCAATGATCTGCTCTTCGGCTAACCGCTTCCTCATGTCCAATCTCCTGACTACTTGATTGGACTCTAAATCGTCGCGCTACTCAAATCGGGGGAGACGTCGCCGAGAATCTTGTCGACCATCTTTATTTCTACGTTTCTATTCAAGTTCAACTACCGCTTTCGACTTCCACTAGTACGTTTTCCAGCGCGTGCTGGCGGTCGACACGACACACAGACCCGTTTGCGACGAGTGTCATGACGGTAAGCGATGAACTTCGCACCGCACTCAATACACTTCGTACACGATAGATCTCCATTTTCGACAAAGCGAATAAGCAACCAAGCCCTTGTCATGTCGAGAGAGGTACAACACCCTGCAACATAGCACCGTTCACTGTACAGGCTGTATGCCTTCACCAGAGCATCTACCCTAGAACACTTGGCTTTGAATCGTAAAAAACTATAGATAGTATAAAACAGTGACGCATGAATATTCGCAATCCAAGTCAAGTACCAATCGCTTGAAAACGGAAGCAAGCCTTTTGGTGGGGACACTCCTCTAACCTCGCGATATAACCTCAAAAGTCGATCGCGTGGCATTGCTAGCTCGATCTCTAGCATTTGCGGACGAGCACCCAAACGAATCATTGCCACGGCGTCTAGAATATCTTGCGCGCCATGGACCAGGCCATCCGAATTTGAGTCGCTATTCACGTAGCATCCTGAACGTGTGGTTCAGAACTTGCGAGTGCCGCTGCAGCATGTAAGTGGGCGATCTCGGCAGACGCATGTGATTTCGAGAGCGCCAAAAACGTTCCACATCGATTCAAACGCAACACACACACGAGCTGCCCCGCGGAGGCCAAATTCATCATTCGTTTTATGGGAAGCTCCTCGATTACGCTGGCAATCTCCGGCGTCACACCGAGTCGAAACATCGCCATCGCACGGTCTGATTTCAGTAATTTTTGGGCCAACCATAGGTAAGAAATATTCAGATCTCTTATAGCATCGTGTTCGTCAAGAATGTTCATAATAAACCTTGATTGCAAGTTGAGCCGAATCAATCTAATAAGGCCAGCCTTTTATCTCGGCAATTAACAACAAATATTATTCAATTCCGCCTTCATCAATCAATGAATTCGATACCAGTTCGTAACATAAAAAATATCCGCACCACCATAATGCTGCGACCACATGAATTTTGTCGTATAGTCAATGTTAAAATGATTCGAAGATATAAATTTTCAATTTCTTAAACTTTAAAAAATCCACCAATCTTACAATTAGTACTACGATTCATATGACCCTCCGCAAAACCAGTGTTGATGATGGTGATTCAGTTGTAAATCAGACCAATAGGGCGACGTAGATCGTCCAAAGGTCTTAGGACTATCATAAAAGGTCGCATAAACGTGGCAATTTTTTAAGAATTAATCTGCGAGATATTTGAATTTTATGAAGATACTGATCATGAGTGACCATCCAATTTTGCGAGACGGAATCACCGCCCTGCTGCGTCAGGACAATGACAAGGTGATTGTCCGTCACGCGCATGATGTTGATGAAGCAGCGACGACCCTAAAATCGGACGGAGATCTTGATACTGTAATATTCGATATACAACGAAATGGAATCAATGACTTGAATTCTTTGTCGTCTATTACGCATTCGCGGGAAGATATCCGCATAATCGTACTGTCGCCCTCTGAGAAACCCGAAGATGTTCGTGCTGCGTTTGCGCAAGGAGCTTTTGGTTATGTGCCGACATCTGCCGATACACATACGCTACTCTCTGCCGTAAAGATGGTCCTCACCGGTGAGCTCTATGTACCTCCGCTGCTACTAAAGCGTGCGGCGCCTTTGTTCTCCCAGGTCTCCCAATTAACGCCGCGCCAACTTGATATACTAAGATGTCTTGGTGATGGAATGCCTACGAAGGTAATCTCTAGAACGCTCGGGATATCTGAAAAAACGGTCAAGACGCACATTACCGCGATTTTCAAAGCACTGAAAGTAAGAAATCGCACACAAGCGGCGACCGTAGGGCGATTAGCAGGCCTGATATGAGTTCGCTTCTTCCACGAGGAACGCTGAATGCCGCACTTGCGAACTAGTCCGCTGAGATTTTGATAATGATATTTATTTAGCCACTTTAATCACGGATTTAAACTCACTCGACCGACACAACGCGATTAAAGTACTGAGCAGAAACGCCTTACTGTCCTAGGTCGTGTGTCTTTGAGATACGGACCACATGGAATTCAATTTACTGGCGATCGCTATGACATTTGAGACGCTATCGACCATGCCTAGCGCTCACGGATAGCCTCACTAGTGAGTCAATAGCGAACGAATGCAGCAAGGTTCTAGCGGCACCATGCATAACGCTCGATAGGCATCTTCCGCGGTCAAATTGGCATTGTTTGGCTAGCGGGCATGTGTATACGAGCGGCGCACCCTACCAAGATATCTGGTCAGCCTACGTCTCGACGATACATAGTCACGACGCACGCACCACCCAGTCCGATGTTGTGAGCTAACGCCAAACGCGCGCCCTCGACTTGCCGACCGTTCGCCTCCCCCCGCAATTGCCAGACTAGTTCCGCACACTGCGCCAGTCCAGTTGCACCGAGCGGATGCCCTTTCGACAACAGTCCGCCTGATGGATTGGTAACGACCTTGCCGCCGTATGTGTTGTCGCCATCACGAATAAACTGCTCAGCACCGCCCTCGGGACAAAGTCCCAGCGCCTCATAGCTGATCAGCTCATTACTTGTGAAGCAATCGTGCAGTTCAACGACGTCAAGCTCCTCTGGCCCGACTCCGGCTTGTTCATAAACCTGTCTAGCCGCAGCGGCTGACATGTCAAACCCGACCATCCGAATCATTGATGCCGGCTCGAAGCTACTCGGGTAATCCGTGGTCATTGCTTGCCCCGCAATATAAACAGTGCGCGGATGCCCATGACGCTTCGTGAATTCGTCCGAGCATAGCACCGCGCAAGCGGCACCACAGGTCGGTGGGCAACATTGGAACCGCGTGAGAGGATCGAAGATCGCACCGGAGTTCATTACCTGGTCTAAGTCGAGTGGTTCACGGAACAAGGCATAAGGGTTGCGGGCTCCGTGCTTGCGTGCCTTTACCGAGATCATCCCAAACGTCTCTCTATGGACATCGTAGCGCTCGATATACTCCTTTCCTGCGCCCCCAAACATTCGCACGGCGAGCGGAGCAGATGTCCCGCCTTGAATTGAATCTGCAACCGCGAGATGGCGCTCAAGGGGCGAATCGCGGTCATTAAACTTTGTCGTCAACGCGCCCTTTTCCATTTGCTCGAATCCGACCGCCATTACACATTCGGCAGCACCGCTTTCGATCGCCTGCTTTGCAAGCCATAGCGCGGTAGAGCCCGTTGAACAATTGTTGTTGACATTGATGACCGGTATGCCCGTCATACCAATATCGTAGACCGCACGCTGGCCGCAGGTCGAATCACCGTAGACGTAACCGGCGTAGACTTGCTCGATCTCCTCGTACGAGATTCTTGCGTCGTCGAGTGCCAGCCGCGCGGCTGTCGTAGCCATCTGATGATACTGTAGGCTTGCACCCGGCTTCATGAACGGTACCATACCAACCCCAATGACATTCACGCGACGATTCATGTCGTACTCCTTTTCGAGCTTAGAAGATTTTCATCACACGCAGCTGCACACTGTAACTGTTCTTAAAGCCGCCCTCTGTTGAGATTGCCTTGCCGAGCATGCCGGCAACTTGCCACGTCGGCGTCAGCATGTGACTCGCAAACAGTCTCAATTGACTTGTGCTAGTCTTTTGTCCTGTGTAGGCGTCGTTCACATACTGCTTTCCACCGAAATTACCCGCGTAACCGACCGATACTGATGTTGCCGGGGTGAACTGGTATCGCAGGTAGGACTGCAATTCGATTGACGGTCGCACCGAAATGCGGTAACCGCTATTGTCGTGCCCTGGTTGAGCAGCAACGTCGACGGCCACATCGAGGAAGAGGTTCCGCCCCAATCCTTGGATAACGCCAAGCTGCGGTGTGAACACAACTGTTCCAGCACCGGCTCCAACTCGGCCGTAATCATATTTCCCGGTCGGTACGGAAAAATATGCAGTGAACCCAACGGTTGTTCCGTACTGAGGATCCTGACGGTTAACAAGGAACGCAGTTGCGCCAAATGTGAGGTCACCGAGCCCGTTGTTGGTCGGCAGCGGGCTGCCGCCAACTTTCACGTCGGTCAGCTTCGCGAATGGAAGAAATGCCTGGAACGCCACAGGAACCCCGCCGATCTGGGTGTAGTGCAGCACCCGAGCGATACCGACGGTTTGGTCAAGACTAGAGTCCGGTACTCTGCCAACTCCATCAAGCCGAAAATTGCTGCTTGGTGTATAGCCGATGTAGCCAAGCGCAAGTGTGGTTCCAGGCGGCAGTACCGTGTAATCGGCCGGAAAGATGTCAATTGCCGATGCGGCCTTCGAGAACGCCAACAGAGAACATACGGCCAGAGTTGACGGCGTCAACTTCACCTTCATGTCTCACTCCATTTAATAAGTGATCCGAAATGGTCGACTCGTGAACTATAATTCATGAATCTATTGGAGCTGCTTTTCTATCCCGGCGTTGACTCGTTTTTAAGCTTCACTTTCACGTCTGGCTTAGAAATCTTGCCGACCTTTGACCGCGGGAGATCGTCCCAAATCTCGATCTGTTTCGGCGTCTTGACGCTTCCAATTCTCTTTTTTACGAAATTTTTCAACGCTTCTGCGTCAATCTGCTTACCGTCACGTGGCTGGACAACTGCAACTACTCGCTCACCCCATTTTTCGTCCGGCACTCCGATCACCGCACAATCACGAACGTCCGAATGAGCAAGCAGCGCCTGCTCGACTTCAATGGAGTAGACGTTAAAACCTCCCGTGATAATCATGTCCTTCGCACGATCGACGATGAATAAGTAGTTGTTTGCGTCAAGATAACCTACGTCGCCGGTGTGGTGCCAACCGAAAGCCGATACTTCCTTTGTTGCTTCGGGGTTTCGGTAATAACCCTTCATTACCAATGACCCTCGTACAACAATTTCGCCTTTCTCCCCTATTGGTAGCAGTCGGCCTCGGTAGTCCATGATTCCCACCTCGACGAGTGGTGTTGGCCGCCCTGCCGACCCCAGTCGCTCAAGGGCGACTGTGCCGTCGGCGTTATAGTGCTCCTCAGGCGGGAAAGTTGATATCATCATTGGCGCCTCCGTCTGGCCAAACAACTGAGCCATTGGGCCGATCCGTTCAAGAGCTTCTAAGAGACGATCGACAGATATGGGCGCGGCCCCATACCAGAAACACTGCAACGAATCGATGCACGTTGACGGCAATTTGGGATGATCAAGCAGCGTGTAGATCACTGTCGGCGGTAGGAAGGTATGCGTAACCCTTTCGCGTTCAATCGCAGCGAGAAACTCGCCGACGTCCGGATGCCGCATTACGACGATTCGACCGCCAAGTGTCATAATCGGAAAGCACAATACGCCAGCGGCATGCGTAAGTGGCGCGAAGGCAAGATAGACCGGCCGGCCGTCGAACGGGTAACTCATCAAAGTCAGTGCCGTCATCGTTTCTAAGTTGCGCTCGGATAACATGACACCTTTTGGTACTCCTGTTGTACCACCCGTACCAGGCAACATCACGACGTCGTCTACAGGTTCTCGCTCGAAGGGTGTGTCGGGCAGATCGCCGAGCCAGTCATGGAGACTCCGCGCGAATGGTAGCGCTGCGTCGAGGCAGATCACTAACCGTAGTGCTGGCAGATATGGCAGCATTTTCTCGACCATCACCGCATACTTGCTGTGAAACAGAAGCGCACGGCATTCGAAGCTTGCGAGTACAAATCCATTCTCGGCAACTTCATTGCGGGGATTGATTGGACACCAGACACAGCCTGCACGAGCCACACCGAATACGCACGAAAACGCAACCGGATCATTGCCAGACAGGATGGCAACGTTATCACCAGCAGCGACATCGTCGCGTACAAACGCGCGTGCGACTCGATAAGTCAGACGCTGCACCTGGACATATGTGAGCGTCTCGTCCTCGGTGACAAGGCAAGGTTGATCGGTGCCGAGCGACGCCCCCTTGTCGAGATAACGGGTCAAACGCATGACGATCCTCCCGATAAGTGCGGTGCGTCAGTCTTCAATAGTCAGAACAGGTTTCATCACTAAACCAAAACTGCGCAACTGCCCGAGCAACTCGCGATGACCAAATGCCTGGCACCCGGACGCGAAACCAATTTTCTTCGGTGACGTTTGTAGTAATGACATTGCCGCATAGGCCTGCAACAGTCCTGTCTGCTTGTAGTTGCTGTTTCCGTGAATTACGCAGTGAGCACGCCCCAGTGGGCCGGACGCATAAACTGAATCAATTGAGCGATTGACGCGAGGATTCTCGCGCGGCGGCATACCGCTCTGTACCGATGCCGCTACCTTGCCGAGCGCCTCTTCCTGTTGCTCCAGCGGCAGTGTCTTGATCTGCTCTTCATAGAGTTTCACCGTAGCGATGACCCCTTCCATCACTTCGCGGGCAAATACTCCTGCCGCGACCTTTACATTTGCCACTCGGGGATCGTCTTTGAACCAGACCGGATGGCACGTCCCTCCCCAAGGTAACGCTAGACCCAAACCGTGTTGCCCGGGAATCACCACATCAAATTTCGTTGAGAGAGGCCATTCCTTGTATTCGTTCTGTTCGAGATAGTGCCACTTGGCTTTTAGGATTGTGAAGATGGTGGCGACCGATGCCGTGGTTGGAAATCCACTGAACAGCGTGAGTATGTCCAGCGTATCGAGCCCAGGTACCTCAAGGCAAAGTTGCGCAGCAATCTCGCCCGTTGTATACATGTGTGCGATGCCCGGTGCGAGCAGCAATTTTTTCAGCGCAAATGCTTCACCCCAGCGTTCTTTCGCGAGCATTACCCAATCTTGTTCTCCGGTGGTATCTGAATAATGGCAACCGGCGGCAAGGCACGCCTGGACCACTTCCGATCCGTATTTGATGAAAGGGCCCACCATGTTGCTTACAAAGCGTGCACCGCTGAACAGTTCTGTAAGCGCTTCGATATTGTGCTCGACACCTACGACGTCATAGCTTGCAGTTTCGATACCTGGAATCCTTTCGACCACCTCCTGGACTCTCGCCTTATCCCGCCCAGCGGCAATGAACGGTATGTTGTATTCGCGCAAATATTCGCAGACCAGACGGCCGGTATACCCCGACACTCCATAGACGACTACGGGCTTCTTGTTGCTCATGACTCCCCCATTAATGTAATCATCGCTTGCCGATTCACATACCCATGCCGCCGTCTATCGGCATACCGATACCGGTTATGAAACGGGCATGATCGGAACATAGAAATACGATCGAATCGGCGATCTCCTCAACCGTCGCAAGACGCCCGAGGGGCGTTTGCTCAACGACCGCCGACACTGCGCTGCCGACGTCTGGGGCGAGGCCATTCGAGACGATGTCCGACGCGAGCTTCATCCCCATCTCAGTTGGGGTAAGGCCGGGATATACGCAGTTCACTCGAATTCCGTAACCGAGCTTGCCTGCCTCCATTGCAGCTACCCGAGTCATCCGATCCACCGCAGACTTTGTGGCGGAATATCCCGCAATTGCGGGATATGCGATCGTCGCGGCGACTGATGACACATTGACGATTGCACCACCGTGTCCGGCGGCTCCGCCGGGGCGCATTGCCCCAAATGCATGCTTCAGCCCGAGCCCGACTCCGACAATGTTGATATCGCACATCCGACGCAAATCTTCAGCCCGAAGGTCGGAGATGAGCGATGTGATCTCGATACCAGCGTTGTTAATCAGGATATCGAACCCTCCCAACTCACTAACCATCGCATTGACAGCAAGTGCCCACTGCTCATCGTCGGTAACGTCAAGTGCCACCGCGCCCACACGTGTGCCTGTCTGTGCGATACCGCGCGCAGTTTGCGTTGCAACATCAACTAACACATCACCAAGAAGTACATCCGCGCCTTCTTGTGCAAGTGCCTGCGCCACACCCGCACCAATGCCGCGCGCGCCACCAGTCACTAGAGCTTTACGCCCGTGAAGCCTTCCATTTGTCATGTCTCCCTCCACGCTCCAAAGATTTCCGGACGGGGTCGCCGGCTCGCCTCCACAACGCCTAACCAACTGGAAAGTTTATTTTTACCAAATGGTTAGATTTCTTTGTGCGAATGTCAAGAATTTTTTTTACAGGCGTCCGCTTTTTCTTGACATGCACATCTTCGCTTTGCACACTGTGGCCTAGGTCTCATACGGCGCATGCGAGTTTGGGCACATGCGATGTGATTGTTGTGATTGATGCGAGGCAACGAAAGGATGATGAGGCAGGCTGAGACTGGACGCGTGATGGCGAAACAACGTTCTGCCAGATCGAGGCGTGACCCGATCGATAAGTACGAGGCACGCCGCGTGGAACTCGCGGAAGTCGCGCTACAAACTCTGTCGGAGCTGGGGTATGCGAAAACGAGTTTGCGCGAGATCGCACAAAAGTCTGAGTACACCCACGCGGTACTGCACTACTATTTTGAAGACAAGCTAGATCTCATCCGATGTAGCATTCGTCATTTCAAAGCACAGTGCGCGACACGCTATGATGCGGTGGTGGAAGCCGCGCAGTCGCAGGACGAATTGATGCAAGGCTTCCTCTGTAAGCTTGAAGAGACAATTCGTAATGAGCCGCAAATGCATAGCCTTTGGTATGACCTGAGGGCTCAGGCGCTGTTCGAGACCTCATTTCGGGACGTTGTTACTGAGATTGACAAGAGCCTCGAAGACATGGTGTGGCGCGTAATCACACGTTATGCGGAACTTGGCGGGAAAACGGTCTCAATTTCGTCAAGCGCCGCGTATGCACTGCTCGACGGATTATTCCAGAAGCACTTACTCCGGCACGTGTCGGATGATCCGAATGCCGTCCGAGACTTAATTGAGGAGGTCCGAGTCCTGTTGCCGAAGCTTGGATAGTATCTGCCGAGATCGAGTTATAAACGATTAATAAGCAGATTTCTAATAATCGCAGCGACGAAATTTCGTTGTTGATACCTCCGAGTACTCTCGGCAATTTTGCACTTCTTGTGAGATACGTGACCTCGGAAATATCCACAGTTGTTGCACGCGTTTCGGTTTAACTCGACTCGCGTCGGCGGCATCGGGTCGCATGATATTTTGGCGAAGTGATGAATCGAACTGACTTGCCAATCTGAAAGAAGCGCGTGAGAAGGAGGCCAAGAACTATTGGAACGTAACGACACGTCAATCGATCTCGCCAATTGTTGCATTACTCTTGATCTCCACCAAGCCACGAGCGCAATTTGAAATTGACCTCTATAGTTCGCCAAACGCTCACAAGAGCGCTTTCTTTAACATTCTAGTCCGTTGCGGAATTCCAAAATCATTTGGCGCTATGTCTTGCGGTAGCCCGTCGCGAAGAGTTTTCTCGTGAACTAATGGTCGATGTCGATCGAGTCGTAGAGTCTATTTCTCGCCTTTTCACCTACTGGCCGAGGCGCGTCACATCGATGCCGCGCCACGAGCCCACAAAGGTTCTAGCATGCAGTGGGGAGGAATGTTCTGACCGCCCTCGCCGATCAATGCGACGAATCGGGTTTCTTAGCGATAGTTTTGAGCCTGCGACCGGCGCGATCGCATTGGCCAGCAGGCAGAAGAAGAACGTCGCGAACACCCTTTTTCACGAGTATTCCCCGATGGTGCCGCGCGAATCACTTCCACCATTTAGCGACGGCCTCGACGTTAGATTCGGCTGGCGGTAAGTCAAGTCCATCACGCCACCACGTTGACGACTTTCTTCTCGACATTACGGTACATTTCCTCGCGCCCTCTTCCCAGTCGACACCGCTGTTCTTGAGGCCGCCCCATGCCACGCCAAGGATGTGCGTGTTGCTGCGGTTGACGAACCGCCCGTCATCAGCCGCGCACCGTGCGTCTGCGCCGACTCGAGAAAGCTCATCACGTGGTCGTATCTCTTGCGCGAATTGATCGGACCCATACTCGTGTCGGGTGACATCGGATCACCGGCGCGAATCGGGGCCACGCGCTCGACGACACGCGCGAGTACGTCGTCGTAAATGTAGTCGAGCAACAGCAGCCGCGAATTGGATTCACGCGACGGCCCTGTCAAGACAAATTCGTCCCGCACACTGCACTCTCCGCCGCTGCGTCCGGATCCGGAAACACGATCATCGGGTTCTTGCCCCTAGCTCGAGCGTCACGTGCTTGCCCCTGACTTCGGCCGCACTGCGCTGGGATCACTAGCTCCGTCGGCACGGCCCCGATCAGCGCAAGCTGCTTCACGTTCGGATGGCGCACCAGTGTATCGCCGACCTCCGCTCCCATGCCGTTGACGATGTTGAACACGCAGGCCGGGAATGTGTCACGCGCGACCTCACCAAGCACGAGCACGGTCAGTGGCGACGTTTCGGGCGGCTTCGCCAGCATGGTGTCGCCGGGTACGAGCGCGGTTGCGGCCCGCTCAGCGTGAATTCGATGGTGTAGTCGATGCAAACGGTGCCCGGCGCCATGTCGCGCGCCAATAGGTGGCATTGCGGATCCTTGTCATGACTGACGCTGACGTAGCCGAAGGCATCGACGATGCTCAGGTCGAACAGGATGCGGTTCGCACAAACTAGAGAGTCGACGAGCGCAGGGCCCGTCGCCTCTTGGAGATGGCCGGCATCGTCTACTAACGGCGCGCGGCTACCGGAATGGTTGTGAAGAGTATGCATGATGAAGGACCTGATTCTAGTGTGACGAAGGCTTACGCAATCACGTTCCGGCATCCATCGATGCTTACACTCGGCGGTCAGACACGTGTGGCGTTTTGCGCAAACATCTTGCAATCGTAGGATCGAGTCGAACACCGTCTATTATCCATATCCGACTATTTAGATACTCAATTTCTTGTGATCTGATGAATTACGAACAGTATTGGGCCAGGCTAAGTCGAGGATGAGCTGGACCAGTTCGGTCTGAAAGGCCGCAAAGCGCTTATCTTCGCGATGAACCAGATAAATTGGCACCCTCATGGAGATATCGGTATGAGTAAGGACTACTAACTCGCAGCGACTAACGTCTGAGCGCACTGCAGATTCGAACACGAAGCTCACACCAAGGTTTGGTCTGACAGCGCATTTCATTGGTTCCCGGGGCCAGAGCTCCGTTACGGCATTGCGTTTTTCCAAATCGTGCTCGCGCATCAGTGCCTCTTCCAACTCGCGCCGCGCTGATTGCGTGGTGTACTGACGAATGGGATCCGACGGAAGTCAAGCGTCTCTGCCTTCTGTCCAGCCCTCGAGCTCGGAGCGCCTGTCACGAGTATGAGTTCGTCACGCCATAGCGGCAGCGCTGTCAGACCATCAGGGTCCTGAATTACCGCAAAATCGCACGTGGCCACCCGTGTCGCATTGGCTGTGGCCTAAGGCGTCATAATTTGGTCTCTCACAAGGCCGCGCCGCTGTCGACGATGAAAATTCGCGATCAATGGCGGCAGTTCATAGGACCCGATGGACATCGACGTGGCAACCGCACATTCCCAATTTCGCCCTCACAAAGCGACGAGTTCGCGATCGACTTCGCGGGTGCGCTTGATTACCTCGATCGCCCAACGGTAAGTGTGTTCACCGGCTTCGGTGAGCGCGATATTGCGCCCGGCGCACTTCAAGACCGCATAACCGAGACGCCTCTCCATACTCCGTATATGCGCAGTGACGAAAGGTTGCGCCACTCAGAGCTGACCGCCGCTTGGGGGACGCTCCCAAACTCTACGAACGTGCAAAAATCCTCGAGTCTTTGAAACGTAAGGGACGGATCGCGGCTGCGCATAAGGACATCTCCCATACTTAACGAACTATCAAACCCCACTCCATTTCCTATTTGAAGATATAGTTTAGGTTGCGCACAATCGAAGGAACCAACCTAGTGGCCAGAGTGTGGGCCCGTCTTGGAGGCATCGTGGTTCATTCGAAAGAGACTTTCTCCGTTCGCAGAAATCCTGAGCTGCGAGTACAAACTGATCGGTCGGTTCCGTGGAAGCCCGAGGAGCGGCGATGAAGACCGATACGTATGACTATGTGATCGTCGGCGCAGGCTCAGCTGGCTGTGCGTTGGCCTACCGACTCGGTGAGGACCCGAACGTCCGCATCCTTGTGATCGAGGCCGGCGAGCAGGATCGATCACCGTACATCAAGGTACCGCTCACATGGGGCCAGATCTTGAAGAATCGGCTCTACGATTGGGGATACTGTACGGAGCCAGAACCGGGAATGGACGGCCGTCGCATCGAATGCGCGCGCGGCAAGGTAGTGGGTGGTTCGTCGTCAATCAACGGCATGGCGTATGCACGCGGCGCGCGCGAGGACTACGAAGGTTGGGTTAGCGAATTCGGTCTGACGGACTGGTCGTACGATGTGGTGCTGCCGTACTTTAAGCGCTCGGAATCCTGGGAAGGTGGGGAATCTGCTTTGCGCGGCGGTCGCGGCCCTCTTACCGTGATCCGACTTGATTATCGCGACCCATTGATCGGTGGCTTCCTTAAGGCGACGCATGCGTGCGGCTACTCGGAAAACGATGATTACAACGGCGAATCGGTCGAAGGCTTCGGACCAATGCAGGCCACCATCCGCAATGGCCTCCGATGCAGTGCCGCAGTTGCATACCTCCGCCCGGCGCTTGAGCGCGGCAACGTCACACTCGTTACAGGCGCACTGGCTAAGCGGATCGTTCTAGGCACTGATAGGGGCACACCCCGCGCCACCGCAATCGAGTACAGCCGTGGTGGAGCTAACTACTGCGCCGATGCGCGCCGCGAAGTTGTCCTCTGCGGCGGCGTGATCAACTCACCGCAACTCCTGATGCTATCCGGCATCGGCGCTACCGACAACCTGCGCGCGCACGGCATCCGAACGCAAATCGAACTGCCCGGTGTGGGGGCCAATCTCCATGACCACATCGTGTTCGACCTACGCTGGAGCCGCAAGGAACCCGGCCCGCTCCACCGAATGATGCGGGCCGATCGGATTGTGTTCGACGTCGCGCGCACGCTTTTAGGCGGCAACGGTTTCTCAAGCAAGATTCCCGCCGCCGCACTCGGCCTGGTTCGAAGTCAGCCTCATCTTTCGCTACCCGACGTTCAGCTGATTCTCGCTGCCGGCGCGATGAACGCGGCGCCATACTTCGAGCCGTTCAAGCGAGCCTACTCCGACTCGTTCGCGATCAAAGGTATATTCCTCACGCCGGAAAGCCGCGGGCGCGTGACGTTGAAGTCGGCCGATCCGGCCGAGCATGCGCGGATCGAACAAAACTTCCTCGCCACCGAGCACGATCGCATCGCTGCGCGGGAGATGTTCCGGCGCATGCGGGAAATCGGCGCCCAGGCAGGGCTGCGCCCGTTCATCGGCGAAGAGATTGCGCATGGCGCACAGGTGCAAAGCGATGCGGACGTCGACGCATGCATTCGCCGTATCGCGATAACCCTTCATCACCCGGCTGGCACGTACCGTATGAGCTTCA
>NZ_JAAGPG010000193.1:0-14900 GCF_017104665.1 Burkholderia sp. Se-20378
ATCGCGACGTTCGGGCCGAGCACGACGCCGCATCGGGCGCGGAGGCGCCCGTGGACCCCGCGGCGTTTTGTCGCCCCTGTTCGACGAGCTTGTCGAGCGGCAGATACACGACGCTATTGCCGCCCTTGTTGCCGACGAACACCTTGGTCGAGTTCGAATAGATTTCCTGCATCGTCTCGAGATACATCCGCTCGCGGATCACCGCGGGCGCCTTCGAGTACTGCGCATAGACCTGCTTGAAGCGGTCGGCATCGCCTTCGGCTTCCGTGACGACGCGATCGGCATACGCCTTCGCTTCGTCGACGAGCTTCGCCGCATCGCCCTGCGCCTTCGGCAGCAGGTCGTTTGCATACGCCTGTGCGGCGCGCTTCGCGGCCTCGCGCTCGTCGCGCGCCTTCGCGACTTCGCCGTACGCGGCCTGCGTCTGCTCGGGCGCCGCAACGCTCTGCATCGTGACGGCCGTCACCTCGAGCCCCGACTGGTAGCGATCGAGATCGCGCTGGATCGCGGCGGAAAGCTGCTCGCGCAGCGCATCGCGGTCCTGGTTCAGCACGTCGGCTGCGCTGCGCGTGCCGACGATCGCACGTACCGCGGCCTGGGCGGCCTGCGAGACGCTGCGCTCGGGATCGACACTGCGGAACAGGTAATCGGTCGCGGATCGGATGCGGTACTGGACGATGAAGCGCACGTCGACGATGTCGGCATCGCGCGTCAGCATCGCTGCTTCCTTCACGTTCGCGAGACGCACGACGTTGTTGCGGCCGATCTCGATCGAGCGGACCTGCGCCGTATCGACGATCTCGTGCGACGCGAACGGATACGGTGCGCGCCAGTGCACACCCTGGCCGACCGTGCCCGACAGCTTGCCGAGCTGCAGCACGACGCCCGTCTGCCCTTCCTGTACGACGAACAGCCCGCTGCCCGCGTAGACCGCGACCAGCACGCCGATCACGATGCCGACGCCGACTCGCGCGGCTCGCCCGTTGTCAGGACGGAAGCCGTTGCCGCCCTTGCCGCCGAACAGGCCGTTCAGGCGCCGGTTGAAGTTGCGCCACATCTCGTCGAGATCGGGCGGACCATCGCCGTCGCCGCCTTGCGGGCGCTTCGATTCGTTCGGGCGGGGACGGGATCCGTCTTTGCCATTGCTTTCGCCGCGTCCCCAGCGGGGATCGTTGATCGACAGCAAGGCGCGCATCCGCCGCCAGGTACTCCGCTCGTTGTATTCGTTCACCAGAGTTTGTTCACCAGATTAGACGCCGGCGAACCGGCCGGGACCGGTTAGCGCCCGTGTTCGGAAATCGTGTGGTCTTCGTGTGGTTCAGCGGGGGCGCCGTCGAGCGCGCCGTTGGGTAACGTCGCGCTGGAAAGGTGTTCCGCGGAGGCGATTTCGGCGATGGCGGCACGCAACGCGTCAAGACCCTGACCGGTGCGCGCGCTCAAAAAGACGCGCGAAATATTACCATACTCGTCCCGCTCGACCGCGTCGCCGCGGGCCGCCAGCTCAGGCACGGCGTCGATCTTGTTGAACACCAGCACCTGCCGGATCGTGTCCGCGCCGATCTCGTGCAGCACGCCATTGACCTGCTCGATCTGTTCGAGCCTGACCGCGCTCGACGCATCGACCACGTGCAGCAGCAGATCCGCGTGGATCGTTTCCTCGAGGGTCGCGCGGAATGCGGCGACCAGCTGGTGAGGCAACTCGCGGATGAACCCGACCGTATCCGACACGACGATCTGGCCGACCTCGTCACCGAGGTACACGCGCCGCGACGTCGTATCGAGCGTGGCGAACAGCTGGTCGGCCGCATAGGCCTGCGCCTTCGTCAGCGCGTTGAACAGCGTCGACTTGCCCGCGTTCGTATAGCCGACGAGCGACACCGACATCGTGCCGCTGCGCGCGCGCTGCCGGCGTTGCGTGCTGTGTTGCCGGCGCAGCCGGTCGAGCCGCGACTTCAGCATCTTGATGCGTTCGCCGATCAGCCGGCGGTCGGTTTCGAGCTGGGTTTCACCGGGGCCGCGCAGGCCGATACCCCCCTTCTGCCGCTCAAGGTGGGTCCACGCGCGAATGAGTCGCGTCGACAGGTACTGAAGCTGCGCGAGCTCGACCTGCAGCTTGCCTTCGTGGCTGCGGGCACGCTGTGCAAAGATGTCGAGGATGAGGCTGGTGCGATCGACCACGCGCCTGTTAAGTGCCTGCTCCAGATTACGTTGCTGGGCGGGCGCCAGGGCGTGGTTGAAGATGACGATTTCGACGTTGTGCGCGTCGCAGGCGAGCCGGAGTTCTTCGGCTTTGCCGCTGCCGATGAACATCTTGGCATCGGGACTGGAGCGACGACCCGTGAGGGTGACTGCGGGACGGGCCCCCGCGCTGGAGGCGAGAAGACTGAGTTCTTCGAGACTGGCTTCGAAATCGGTCTTGCCGAAATCGATGCCGACGAGCGCTGCGTTGATCAAATTTTCAGGTGTCAAGATAAGGCGGCTGGCATCGGTCGCTCGCGGCGACCGGATGCCGGCCGCTGCGATAAGTTAGGACGAGGCTTCCGCGTCCGGGTGGAAATTCACCGGGCGCGCCGGCACGACCGTCGAGATGGCGTGCTTGTACACCATCTGGGTCACCGTATTACGGAGCAACACGACGTACTGGTCGAACGATTCAATGTTCCCTTGAAGCTTGATGCCGTTAACGAGGTAGATCGAAACGGGAACGTGCTCTTTGCGCAGTGCGTTCAAAAACGGGTCTTGTAACAATTGCCCTTTGTTGCTCATGGCGTACTCCATCTTTTTTTGCAGGTTGATCTGGGTTGGCGGCGAAGAAAAAGAGATCCGGCGCCAATCGCTACACTATAGCCGATTTTGCCTGGCCCGCCCGGGGCATAGGCCTTGCGGCCAACCCCTTGCGTGACGCGTGTAACAGACGTCTTCAGCTCTTGTCCGCGTACGGATTGTTCGACGAACGGAACTCTATGCGCAATGGAGTCCCTGTCAGCGAGAAAGTTTCGCGGAACCGGTTTTCCAGGTAACGCTTGTACGTTTCCGTCACGGCGTCGAGCGCGTTCCCGTGGATGACGATGATCGGCGGATTCTGGCCGCCCTGGTGCGCGTAGCGCAGCTTCGGACGCACCGGGCCGCGACGGCGCGGCTGCTGAAACTCGACCGCTTCGATCAGCGCGCGCGTGAGTTTCGGCGTCGGCAGTTTCGCCATCGCCGCCGCGTATGCGTCGTCGACCGAGCGCATCAGCGTGCCGATGCCGGTCTTCTTCGTGGCCGAAATGAAGTGCGATTTCGCGAAGTCGAGGAATTTCAGCTTGCGGGTCAAATCCGCTTTCGCGCGTTCGCGCGCATGCTCGTCAAGGCCGTCCCACTTGTTGACGCCGATCACGAGCGCACGACCCTGTTCGACGACGAAGCCGGCGATGTGTGCGTCCTGGTCGGAAATGTCCTGCTGCGCATCCAGCAGAAGAATGACGACGTTCGCGTCGGAGATCGACTGCAGCGTTTTCACGACCGAGAACTTCTCGATCGCCTCGAACACCTTGCCGCGGCGGCGCAGGCCGGCCGTGTCGATCAGCGTGTATTTCTTGCCGTTACGCTCGAAGTCGACGTAGATCGAATCGCGCGTCGTGCCCGGCATGTCGAACGCGATCACGCGATCCTCGCCGATCAGCGCGTTCACGAGCGTCGACTTGCCGACGTTCGGACGGCCGACGATCGCGATCTTGATGCCGCGCGACGGGTCGTTCTCGTCCTCTTCCTCCGGACGGTCCGCATATGCGACATCCAGCGCCTCGTTGATCATGTCGGTGACGCCGTCGCCGTGCGCAGCCGAGATCGCACGCGGATCGCCGAGCCCGAGCTCGTAGAAGTCCGTCGCGACCGCCGTGTACTTCATCCCCTCGGCCTTGTTGACGACGAGGAAGATCGGCCGGCCGGTCTTGCGCAGGTAGTCGGCGATCGACTTGTCCTGCGGCGCAAGCCCGTTGCGGCCGTCGACGATGAAGACGACAACGTCGGCTTCCTCGACGGCCTGCCGCGTCTGGCGTGCCATCTCGTGCAGGATGCCGTCCTTCGCGACGGGCTCGAAGCCGCCCGTGTCGACGACCAGGTACGGCCGCTCGCCGACGCGCCCTTCGCCGTAATGGCGATCGCGCGTCAGGCCCGGCAAGTCGGCGACCAGCGCATCACGCGAGCGCGTGAGCCGGTTGAACAGCGTGGATTTCCCCACATTGGGGCGCCCAACGAGGGCAATGACCGGTTTCATCTGTGTTTTCTACGGTGAAGCGCAGCAGCGGGAGGCCCGCTGCTGCGGGCGGCTGCGCTGAATGAAAATATCACGAATTCGCGCCGCGCCGGATGCGCGCGCCTGGCGCGCAATGCGCGCCATCGTCTTTCGTCTGGAACTGCCTTTCAAATACCGAGCGGCCGGGAGCACCGGCCGCCTTCAAGTCGCGCGGCCGCAGCGCGCGGGACAAGCCCGTCGCGCCGCGGCCGCGCATGTTTCCTGCGCGTCAGCGCGGACGGAATCCGTACAGGCCGCCGTCCTTCGTCTGCACGACGAGCGTATTGCCCGCGAGGACCGGCGCCGCCGTAATCGCGCTGCCGTCGGTCTTCATCCGTGCGATGAAGCTGCCGTCTTCGCGCGACAGGAAGTGCACGAAGCCCTTGTAATCGCCCATCACAACTGCGTGCCCGAGCAGATACGGCACGCCGACGTCACGGCTCTTCAGCTTGTCGTTGCGCCACAGTTGGTTGCCCGAAGCGGCGTCGTACGCGGTCACGACCGACCAGTCGTCGCCGCCGGCGACTACCGAATCGTCCTGCGCGAGACCGCTGCGGCTCGAGAACGCCTTTTCCCACAGCGGGCGGCCCGAGTTCGCATCGAAGCAGCCGAGCTGCCCCTGGAACGTTACCGCACAGGCTTCCGCGCCCACGAGCGTCGGCGGGCCGCTGACGTCGTTGATGCGCTCGACCTCGGTCACGCCCTTCGGGAACGACACCGGCGTCTGCCAGAACGGCTCGCCCGTCTGCAGGTTGATCGCGACCAGCCCGCCGCCGGGGAAGCCCGCCAGCACCGCCGCGTCACCCGCGAACGTCATGCCGGCCGACACGCGCAGGTTCAGCGGCACCGCGCGGTTGCGGTAGTTCCACTTCTGCTCGCCCGTCTGCGCGTTGAACGCGATCACCTGGCCGTCGATCGTGCGGACGACCACGAGGCCGTTGCCGACGAGCGGCGGCGAGAAGATCTCGCCCTGCACGCTGGTATTCCACAGTTGCTTGCCGTCCGGGCCCAGCACGAACACGCCGCCCTTCAGCGCGCCGACTGCGGTCAGGTTGCCGTCGCTGCCGACACCGGCCGACAGGTCGGAACCGACCTTCGCGCGCCAGAGCGTCTGGCCCGTCTTCGCGTCGATCTTCTCGACCGAACCGTTTTCGCCCGCTGCATAGACGGCGTCGCCCACGGCCACCGGCGAGAACAGGTAGCGCCCGCCCTTGCCGACGCTCGCCTTCCAGACCTGTTGCACGTCCATCACGGGCTTGAACTCGGTGAGCGGCGTCGGCACGCGGCGCGCGTCCTTCGACGACGAGCAGGCCGCCAGTGCGAGGACAGCCGCCGCGCAGGCAACGGGCACAGCGTAACGTTTCAGCAAATTCATCGGTTAGCGAAGCAGAGTTAAGAGGTTGAGGGGACCGGGGTTCAGCCGCCGAGCGCGTCCAGCTTGAACTGCACGAGCTGACGCGCAGACTGGTCGTCCTTCGACAGGCCGTCGAGCGCAAGCTTGTAAGCCGCGCGCGCATCGTCGGTCTTGCCTTGCGCGGCAAGCAGATCGCCGCGGCGATCGGCCACGAGGCCCTTGAATGCATCGACCGGCGTACCCGACAGCAGCGCGAGGCCCGCATCGTACGCCTTCTCGTCGAGCAGCAGCGACGCGAGACGCAGCTTCGCGATCTGCTTGTACTCGTCATCCTTGGCGTGATCGACGGCCCATTGCAGCTGCGCCTTCGCACCGGCCGAATCGCCGGCTGCGTACAGCGTCTTCGCGGCGGAGAGTGCAGTCATCTGCGCATACGGCGTGCTGCCGAACTTGTCTTCCATGTCGGCGGCCGCGCGAGCCATCGTTGCCTTGTCGTTCGCGGCGGCGGCCTTCTGGACCTGTTCGTACAGCCCGGACGCCTCGGCAGCCTGACGGCGCTGCCAGTAGTTCCAGCCGTTGAAACCGGCCGCGACGACGAGCGCCGCGAGCACGATCCACGTGGTGAGGTTGCCCCAGCGGGCCCACCACGCCTTGAGACTTTCAATCGATTCTTGTTCGTCGTGATAACTCATCGGCGAGCGATTCCTTCCTGTTCAGGCCGTTTTTGTCGAGCGGATGCCAGCGCGATCAGTCGTCGCCGTCTTCGGCGGATGCAACCATCGCATTGATTAGGAATTCGGTCAAGCCTTCGACCGGTACGGTCTGCTGAACGTTCTTTTCCCCGTCTGCGCCCGCACCGCGCAGCGCTTTCACGCCCACCGTGCCGTTTGCAACCTCTTCTTCACCGAAGATCACCGCGAACGCGGCGCCGCTTGCGTCGGCCCGTTTCATTTGCGACTTGAAGCTCGCCGGCGCGCCGTCGGCGCTGCAGTGGAAGATCACGTCGAGGCCCGTATCGCGCAGGCGCTCGGCCGCGATGAACGCCTGTTCGCGCGCGGTCTCGCCCTGGTGCACGACGTATACGTCGACGCCTTCCTGCTCCGGTGCGAGATCCTCTTCCTTCAGCAGTTCGAGGATCCGCTCGATGCCCATTGCCCAGCCGCACGCGGCGGTCGGCTTGCCGCCGAGCTGCTCGATCAGCGGATCGTAGCGGCCACCGGCTGCGACGGTGCCCTGCGCACCGAGCTTGTCGGTCACCCACTCGAACACGGTCAGGTTGTAGTAGTCCAGACCGCGCACGAGACGCGGGTTGATCTTGAACGGAATGTTGTTCGCGAGCAGCAGGCGCTGCAGCCCTTCGAAGTGCGCGCGCGATTCGTCGCCGAGGAAGTCGATCAGCTTCGGCGCGTTCTGCGCGATGTCCTGCAGCGCGGGGTTCTTCGTGTCGAGCACGCGCAGCGGGTTCGTATACAGGCGGCGCTTTGCATCCTCGTCGAGCACGTCGGTGAACTGCTCGAGGTACTTGATCAGTTCGACGCGATGCGCGGCGCGCTCTTCGGCGAGGCCGAGCGAGTTGATCTCGAGCTTGATGCCGGTCAGGCCGAGGTCGTCCCACAGGCGCTGGCACATCATGATGATTTCGGCATCCGCATCAGGGCCCGCGAAGCCAAGGGCCTCGACGCCGACCTGGTGGAACTGGCGATAGCGGCCGCGCTGCGGACGCTCGTGACGGAACATCGGGCCGATGTACCACAGGCGCTTCGGGCCGTCGTACAGCATGTTGTGCTCGATCGACGCGCGCACGACGGCCGCGGTATTTTCCGGGCGCATCGTCAGGTTCTCGCCGTTCAGCGCGTCGGTGAAGCTGTACATCTCTTTTTCGACGATGTCGGTGACCTCACCGATGCCGCGCGTGAAAAGCTGCGTGTGCTCGACGATCGGCGTGCGGATGTTCTGGTAACCGTATGCGCGCAGCAGCGATTTCACCGTAGCCTCGAAGAACTCCCAAAGGCCGGCATCCTGCGGAAGGATGTCGTTCATGCCCTTGACGCCGGTGAGCTTCTCGATCTTGCGTTTTTGTTCAGTCATCGTGTGTGTGGACGAATTAGTTCGTGGCCTCAGCGCGGCCGTAGTTGCGTTCGACGTAGTCGCTGACGATCTGCTGGAATTCCTCGGCGATCCGCTCGCCGCGCAGCGTCTTGACCTTCTCGCCGTCGATGAAGACAGGCGCGGCCGGGTTCTCGCCCGAGCCCGGCAGGCTGATGCCGATGTTCGCGTGCTTCGATTCGCCCGGGCCGTTGACGATGCAGCCCATCACCGCGACGTTCATTTTCTCGACGCCCGGATACTCCTTGCGCCAGACCGGCATCTGCTCGCGCAGGTAGGTCTGGATCTGCATCGCGAGTTCCTGGAACAGCGTGCTCGTCGTACGGCCGCAGCCCGGGCACGCGATCACCATCGGTGCGAACGAACGCAGGCCCATCGTCTGCAGGATTTCCTGGCCGACGATCACCTCGCCCGTGCGCGACGCGCCCGGTTCCGGCGTCAGCGAGATGCGGATCGTGTCGCCGATCCCTTCCTGCAGCAGCACGCCGAGTGCAGCCGTCGACGCGACGATGCCCTTCGAGCCCATGCCCGCCTCGGTCAACCCGAGGTGCAGCGCGAAGCCGCAGCGGCGGCTGAGTTCGCGGTACACGGCGATCAGGTCCTGCACGCCGCTGACCTTGCACGACAGAATGATGCGGTCGCGGCCGAGGCCCAGTTCGACCGCACGCTCGGCCGAGCCGATCGCCGACTGGATCAGCGCCTCGTACATCACGCTCTGCGCATCCCACGGCTGCGAACGCGCGCCGTTCTCGTCCATCATGCGCGCGAGCAGATCCTGGTCGAGACTGCCCCAGTTCACGCCGATCCGCACCGGCTTGTCGTACTTGGCCGCGGCCTCGATCATCTGCGCGAACTGCGTATCGCGCTTCGCGCCCTGGCCGACGTTGCCCGGGTTGATCCGGTACTTCGACAGCGACTCGGCGCAGCCCGGGTAGTCACGCAGCAGCAGGTGGCCGTTGTAGTGGAAATCGCCGACGAGCGGCACGGTCACGCCCATGCGGTCGAGCTGCTCGCGGATCGCCGGCACGGCGGCCGCGGCCTCGGGCGTGTTGACCGTGATGCGCACCAGTTCGGAGCCCGCGTTCGCGAGTTCCTTGATCTGGATTGCCGTGCCGATCGCGTCGGCCGTGTCGGTATTCGTCATCGACTGCACGCGCACCGGCGCGTCGCCGCCGATCGTCACGAGCTGCCCGCCCCAGCGGACATCCACCGCATGCGATACACGGCGCGGCTGATGCCCGCCGAACACCGGCTCGGTTGAACAAATCTGACTGCTGCGTGGGGATTGAGCTTCGGATTGCATCGATAGATCCATTTACGCGGAATGCGCCGCGACGCGGCGCATGAATTGAAAAAGCGCCGTGCCCTCACGGCCTGCCGATATCGACGACAGGCCTTCGCCACGGCGCTTGACGTCAGGGCAACGTGAACCGCGCCACATTACCCCGCGCTGCCGAATATTTTGCCGGATCGACAGGTTTTCCGTCGAACGCGATCGCGTCGAGGCCCGCCTTGTTGCCGATCGTGACCTTGAACGGGCCGTCGCCCGCGACCTGCTTCGCCTCGCTGCTGTGCACCAGCCCGGAGAACAGCTCCTTGCCGTTCTTGTCGCGCACACTGAACCAGCTGTCCTGCTTGACCTTCAGTTCCACCATCGACTGACCGGCCGCGACGACGACGCTCGCCGGCTGAGCCGGTGCGGCGGCGCTTGCGGCCGTCGTTGCCACGACGGGCTGCGATGCAGCCGCGGTCACCACCGGCGCCACGGGTGCAGGCGCCGGAGCAGCCGACGCAACGGCCGGCGCCGGGGCTGCAGACGCAACGGCCGGGGCCGGAACCTCATTCGCAACCACGGCGGACGCACCGCCCGAAGCCGCCTCTTCGACGGATGACGACGATGCCGCCGCCGGCACGCTCGCGGCCGATGCATGCTCCGCGTCGCCGCCTTTGAAGCGTGCGAGCAGGCTCGACGAATCGCCGCCAGTGTGCCACATCAGTACCGCAACCACCGCGACGACGACGATCCCCGTGCCCCACAGCCAAGGGTGATGACGGGACGATCCGCCCAGCGGAATCGAAACACGGCCGCGCGGCAGATCCGTCCCCGACGACGCGGGCATCGACAGGTCGACTTCCGGCACCCCGCGCTCACGGCGCAACGCCTGCGCGAACGGTTCCGGATCGACGCCGAGCATCTTCGCGTAGCTGCGCACGACACCGAGCGCGAATGTCACACCGGGCAAATGGCTGATGTCACCGGCCTCGAGCGCCCGAAGCTTCTGCGGTGCGACCTTGAGTCGCGCCGACACGTCGTCGACGGTCCAACCCCTTGTCTCCCGAAGCTGCGCCAGTCGGCTGCCGACTGCCGCAAGCGATTCCAACCCTGCCGGTGCCGGCTTCGCGCCATTCGTCTCTGCGCCGTTAGACGGCTGCGGCTCACTCATCCTTGTCCTCGCGTCGATTCTTCTTCACTGGCGGCCGCCGCCGATTCCCGCCGGCCGGCACCCGCAACTGTCCATACCATGCGCGACGCCGAGGCGCCGCGACCGATCGCTATTCGCGTGTTGTACCGCTTAAAGGTCCTAGCATCCCCGGCTAGGCGTCCCTGTCAAATCGCCCGAACTTCGATGATTTTTCCTGCTGCGCCCGTACGTTCCGCGAGGCGCGTGCGGTCCTTCACTGCGCCGGCCAGCTGGCCGCATGCGGCATCGATGTCGTCGCCGCGCGTCTTGCGCACGGTCGTGACGACACCCGCGTCGATGAGGACCTGCGCAAAGCGCTTGATCTGCTCCGGCTTCGAGCGGATGAGGCCCGATTCCGGAAACGGATTGAACGGGATCAGATTGAACTTGCACGGCACGTCGCGCGTGACGGCCAGCAGTTCGCGCGCATGCGCTTCGGTGTCGTTGACGCCGTCCAGCATGCAGTATTCGAAAGTAATGAAGTCGCGCGGCGCGACTTTCAGATAACGCTGGCAAGCCGCCATCAGCTCGCGCAGCGGATACTTCTTGTTGAGCGGCACCAGCTCGTCGCGCAGCGGATCGTTCGGCGCGTGCAGCGAAACGGCCAGCGCGACCGGCAGTTCGGCACCGAGGCGGTCCATCATCGGCACCACACCGGACGTCGACAGCGTAACGCGGCGGCGCGACAGGCCGTACGCGTTGTCGTCGAGCATCAGCCGCATCGCCGGCACGACCGCGCTGTAATTCAGCAGCGGCTCGCCCATGCCCATCATCACCACGTTGGTGACGACCCGTTCGGCCTTGCCGTTCGGGCCGGGCGCACGGCCCAGTGACGCTCGCAATGCAAATTCGGCCATCCGTAGCTGGCCGATGATTTCGGCTGTCGACAGGTTGCGGGAAAAGCCCTGCTTGCCCGTCGAACAGAAGCGGCAGTTGACCGCACATCCGGCCTGCGACGACACGCACAGCGTGCCGCGCGTCTCTTCCGGGATGAACACGGTTTCGACCGCATTGCCGTTTCCGACGTCGATCAGCCACTTGCGCGTGCCGTCGGTGGAAACGTGATCGCTGGCGATCTCGGGCATGCCGATCGACGCGCGGCCCTTGAGTTTCTCTCTCAAGGACTTCGCGAGATCGGTCATGCCGTCGAAGTCGCCAGCGTTGTACTGATGGATCCAGCGCTGCAACTGCTTGGCGCGGAACGGCTTCTCGCCGAGGCTGCCGCAGTACGCGACAAGACCCTCGGCATCGAAGTCGAGAAGATTGACGGAAGTTTCGCTCGTCATGATGTGCTGCCTTGCCGCGTGCGCTGAATCCTGCCTACTTGCTGCCAGCCAGGGCTTAGCGCGAGTAAACGTTCATTTCCGGGAAGAAGAACGCGACTTCGACCGCTGCCGTTTCAGCAGCGTCCGAGCCGTGCACGGCGTTCGCGTCGATGCTGTCGGCGAAATCGGCGCGGATCGTGCCCTTTTCTGCCTTCTTCGGATCCGTTGCGCCCATCAGGTCGCGGTTCTTCAGGATCGCGCCTTCACCTTCCAGAACCTGGATCATCACCGGGCCCGAGATCATGAAATCGACGAGGTCCTTGAAGAACGGACGCGCTGCGTGAACCGCGTAGAACTTCTCTGCGTCTGCACGCGACAGGTGTGCCATGCGCGATGCGACGATCTTCAGGCCGGCGCCTTCGAAACGGCTGTAGATCTGGCCGATCACGTTCTTTGCCACCGCATCCGGCTTGATGATCGACAGGGTGCGCTCGATTGCCATAAAAACTCCAAAAAATTAAGAAGTTACAGGTTCAAATGAATCCGCTATTGTAGCACGATCCCGTGTATCATTGCGATTGAACCCTTACACGCATGAAAGGTTCAGAATCCAAATGTTTTGTGCCGCACGGCCATTGAAACCTCCCGGCACGGAACGTATCTTAGCCATAGCTGCTCCGGTTTGCTGCGCCGCACACCGCGTGTGCCGAACCGGCCCCGGACGCCCATGCGTTCAATGTTAGGAGAAACCATGAACGACTATCCGTACAATTTCGGCCGCGGCGGTTCCGTCAGCACCGCCGAGGTTCGCAACCGCGTGCTGCGGAACACGTACTGGCTGCTCGCGCTGTCGATGGTACCGACCGTGCTGGGCGCCTGGGTCGGCGTCGCGACGGGCTTCTCGCTGTTCGCGGCCACGAGCCCGATGATGAGCCTGCTCGCGTTCTTCGCGATCGCGTTCGGCTTCATGTTCGCGATCGAGCGGACCAAAAACAGCGCGGCCGGCGTGTTCGTGCTGCTCGGCTTCACGTTCTTCATGGGCCTGATGCTGTCGCGGCTGCTGAGCTTCATCCTCGGCTTCTCGAACGGCCCGTCGTTGATCATGCTCGCGTTCGGCGGCACCGGCATCATCTTCGCCGCGATGGCAACGATCGCCACCGTCAGCAAGCGTGATTTCTCGGGGCTCGGCAAGTGGCTGTTCATGGGCGTGATCGTGATCCTGCTCGCATCGGTCGCGAACATCTTCCTGCAACTCCCGGCGCTGATGCTCACCGTGTCGGTGCTCGCGATCGCGATCTTCTCGGCCTACATGCTGTTCGACGTCCAGCGCGTCGTGAACGGCGGCGAGACGAACTACATCTCGGCAACGCTCGCGATCTACCTCGATCTGTACAACGTGTTCACGAACCTGCTCGCGCTGCTCGGTATCTTCGGCGGCAACCGCAACTGACGTTCGCTACACCCATGAAAAAACCGGCCCGCGGGCCGGTTTTTTTACGTCCACCGCCTGGGCTCAGTCGCGCTCGAACAGTGCGATCGATTCGACGTGCGACGTATTCGGGAACATGTTCACGACACCGGCGCCCTTCAGGCGGTAGCCGGCCTCGTGCACGAGCAGGCCCGCGTCGCGCGCCAGCGTCGACGGGTTGCACGACACGTAGACGATGCGCTTCGGCAGCGGGCCCTCGCCGCTCTGCGCGATCTCGGCCAGCGCCTTCGACACCGCGAGCGCGCCTTCGCGCGGCGGGTCGATCAGGAACTTGTCGAATGCGCCGAGCGCGCGGATGTCGTCGCCCGTCACTTCGAACAGGTTACGACAGGCAAACGTCGTGTGGCCGTCGACACCGTTCTCGCGCGCGTTCGCCAGCGCGCGCGTCGTCAGCGTGTCGCTGCCTTCGATGCCCATCACCTCACGCGACAGCCGCGCGAGCGGCAGCGTGAAGTTGCCGATCCCGCAGAACAGGTCGAGCACACGGTCGTCACGGGACGGTGCGATCAGACGCAGCGCGCGGCCCACCAGCACGCGGTTGATCTGATGGTTGACCTGCGTGAAGTCGGTCGGCTTGAACGGCATGCGGATGCCGAATTCCGGCAGCGTGTAGTCGAGCGATACGTCGAGCGGATAGAACGGCGCCACCGTATCCGGACCTTTCGGCTGCAGCCAGAACTGCACCTTGTGCTCGTCGGCGAACGCGCGCAGCAGCGCTTCGTCGTCCGCGTTGATCGGCTCCAGCACGCGCAGCACGAGCGCCGTGACTTCCGAACCGACCGCGAGCTCGATCTGCGGCATCCGATCGCGGATCGACAGCCCCTCGACGAGCCGGCGCAGCGGCACGAGCATCGCCGACACGTGCGGCGGCAGCACTTCGCAGCTCGTCATGTCGGCGACATAGCTGCTCTTCTTCTCGTGGAACCCCACCAGCACGCCGCCCTTCTTCGCGACGTTGCGCACGGTCAGGCGTGCGCGGTAGCGATAGCCCCACGACGGGCCGTGGATCGGCGCGAACATCGTTTCCGCGCGCAGCTTCGCCAGGTGCCACAGGTTGTCCTCGAGCACGCGCTGCTTGACCGCCACCTGTGCGCGCATGTCGAGATGCTGCATCGAGCAACCGCCGCAGGTGCCGAAGAACGCGCATTTCGGCTTCGTGCGCATCACGCTCGGGCGCAGAATGTCGACAACCGTCGCCTGCTCGTAGCTCGGCTTGCGTCGGAAGCTCGAATAGGTCACGCGTTCGCCCGGCAGCGCACCCTCGACGAAGATGACCTTGCCCGGCTCGCCGTCCTCGGTGATCGTGCGGCCGACACCGCGCGCTTCCATGTCGAGCGATTCGATCTCGAGAACCGGGGCGATTCCGGGCGCGACGGGCGCATTTCTAGATTTGCGCGCAGAAGTGGGGACGGCTTCGGACACCAGCTTTTCCTGACAAACGTTGAAGAAGGCGAGATTGTAGACGACGAAGGCCCGCATCGCCCGCTTTGCATGCGGCAAGCGTCGATACTTGAGCATAGACGGCCCGGCATTGCGCCGGAGCGGCCACCTAGGCGGCCCGGGAGCACCGGCGACCGGGTGGGCTCGTGGAGCCGATCCGGGAGCGGCCCTCGGCCCGAAACCCGCCCGACAGGAGATTCAACCTTGCGACTGATCGACTGGAACATCCAATGGGGTCGGGACGCGGACGGCGTCGTCGATCTTTCGCGCACCGTCGCGGCGATCCATGAGCTCGGCGATTTCGACGTGCTGTGCCTGCAGGAGGTCACGCGCGGCTTCAGCGCTCTGCCCGGCCGCCCCGGGGCCGACCAGTTCGCCGAACTCGCGGCCCTGCTGCCCGGATATACGATCGTCGAAGCGATCGGCGCCGACTTGCCGCCCATTGAAACCGGCGCACCGCGCCGCCAGTTCGGCAACGCGATCGCGACCCGGCTGCCGGTCGGGCGCG
>NZ_JAAGPG010000016.1:0-235 GCF_017104665.1 Burkholderia sp. Se-20378
TATGTTGTAGTAATGCGTCCGGCGTCACGGTGTTCATACCTAGTTCACTTGCGCTGTCACGTGACGTAAGTCGTAGTGTGAGTCGTCATGAATCTTGGTGACTAACCACTGATGCTGGACGTGTACGGGTGTGTGTCGGGTGTTACTAGCTTCTAAACTGCTGTATCTTGACTAGTTGGATATGTTCGCGATAATCGGAGTTCTTGTCGTTTTTTTTTTTTTTTTTTTTTTTTAG
>NZ_JAAGPG010000017.1:0-45279 GCF_017104665.1 Burkholderia sp. Se-20378
TGGCATGCGCGTGCGATTCGACGGGCGCCGCCGCCGGCACGCCGTTGAGCAAGGCATTGAGCAGGACCGATACGAGGCACGCGAGCACGACACCGCTGTGCAGGAACGGTTGCGTCCAGTCGGGCATGTGCGCGAACACCTTCGGCGCCATCACCGGAATCAGCGCGGTCGCGATCGTGAAGCCGACGATCAGCACGTTGTAGCGGTTGCCTTCGAAGTCGACTTTCGCCAGCGTCTGCACGCCGGCCGCGACGACCACGCCGAACATCGCGATACCCGCACCGCCGAGCGCGGCCGACGGCGTCGACGCGACGATCGCGCCGATCTTCGGCACCAGCGCGACGACGCACATCAGCACGCCGCTGACCGCGACGATCCAGCGGCTGCGCACGCCGGTCAGGATCACGAGCCCGACGTTCTCCATGAACGCGATGAACGGAAACGCGGCGAACGTGCCGGCGATCGCGCTCGCGACGCCGTTCGCCCGCAGCCCGCGCACGACGTCCTCCTCGCTCACCTGCTTCTCGACGATGTCGCCGATCGCGACGAACAGGCCCATCGACTCGACCATCTGCACGATCATCACGACGACCATCGTCAGCACCGGCACGATCGCGAACACCGGCGTGCCGAAGTGGAACGGGTAGGGCACGGTGAACCACGGCGCGGCCGCGACGTTCGTGAAATTGCCCATCCCGAGCGCGATCGCAAGCAGGCTGCCCGCGACGAGCCCGATCAGCACCGACAGGTTGCGCAGGAACGCGTTCGCGAAGCGGTTGACCGCGAGGATCACGACCGCGACGACGAGCGCGACCGCGAGAAACGACAGCTCGCCGAACTGCAGCTTCGCCGCGTCGCCGCCGCCGGCCCACTGGTACGCGACCGGAAACAGCTGCAGCCCGATCACGGTGACGATGCAGCCGGTCACGACCGGCGGGAACAGGCGGCGCAGCCGGCCGACCAGCGGCGCGGCGAAGGTCGTGATGATGCCCGCGCCGATCACCGCGCCGCACACGCCCGCGAACCCCACGCCCGGCGTCAGGCCGATCGCGATCACGGGGCCGACGCTGCTGAATGCGACGCCCTGCAGGATCGGCAGGCGCACGCCGAGCTTCCAGACGCCCACCGTTTGCAGGATCGTCGAGATGCCGGAACAGAACAGCGCGGTGCTGATCAGCACGGTCGTGTCCGCGGGCGACATCTTCAACGCCGACGCGACGATCAGCGGCACCGCGATCGCGCCGATATAGGCGACGAGCATGTGTTGCAGGCCGAGCGTCAGCATCTGGCGGCGCGGCAGGACCCGATCGACGGGATGTGAAGCAGCGTTCATGTGCGTGTCCTCTGAGGTTCGTTATCGGGCGGACGCGCGATGCGCCCGCCTGGCGTGCCCGTCAGGCCGCGACCGCCGCGGCGAGACAGGCATGGAAACGGTCGGTCAGCGCGGCGCGATCGAGATCGCGGCCGATGAAAACGATGCGCGACGAGCGCGGCTCGCATCCCCACGCCTGGGCGGCGCGCAGTTCGATCACGCCGTGTACGCCCTGCAGCACGTAGCGCTGCGCACGGCCTTGCACGGCGAGGATGCCTTTCATCCGGAACAGGTTCGCGGTATCGGCACGACGCAGCTCGCCGAGCCACGCTTCGAGCGCGTCGAGATCGACATCCGCATCGACTTCGATGCCGACCGACGACACGCTTTCGTCGTGTTCGTGGTGGTCGTGATCGTCGTCGTGTGCGTGGGCTTCGTGAGCGTGGCCATCGTGCTCGTGCTCATGTTCATGCCCGTGCGCATGTTCGTCCGCATGCGGCGCATCGGCCTGCAGCCCGTCGCTCTCGACGAGGATCTGCGCGAATTCGTTCGCGCCGATCCCGAGGATGCGGTCGAGGTCGACCTGCGCGTAGCTCGACGTGACGATCTCGGCCGTCGTGTTCAGCTCGCGCAGCCGCGCGGTCAGCGAATCGACGTGGGGCGTGTCGACGAGGTCGACCTTGTTGATCACGATCCGGTCCGCGCAGACGATCTGGTCGACGGCCTGGTTGTCGCGGCCGTCGAGCACCAGATCGTCGAGATGCGCGCGGATATGCTTTGCATCGACCATCGTGACGACCGCGTCGAGCGCGACTTCCTTCGCGATCGGATCGTCGAGGAAGAAGGTCTGCGCGACCGGATACGGATCGGCGAGGCCGCTCGTCTCGACGATGATGTGATCGAGCCGGTCGGGGCGCGCGACGAGCATTCGCACGATCCGCACGAGATCCTCGCGCACCGCGCCGACGCAGCACACGCAGCCGTTGGTCATCTCGTAGATTTCCTCGGTCGATTCGAGCACGAGGCCGCCGTCGATGCCGATTTCACCGAACTCGTTTTCGATCACCGCGATCTTGCGGCCGTGCTTCTCGCGCAGGATGTAGTTCAGCAGTGTCGTCTTGCCCGCCCCGAGAAAGCCCGTGAGCACGGTGACCGGAATCTTTTCGACGTCGCTGTGGGTGGTGTGGATGTGGGTCATGATGCGTCTCCGTTGAGTCGGTTGGGCTGCGGGTTGTGCGGGGATTCGCTGTCCTTCCAGCGATGGACGGTGCGGGAATCGAGGTCGAACAGGTCGAGCACGCGGCCGAGCGTGTGGTCGATCATCTGGTCGAGCGAAGCAGGGCGCGCATAGAACGCCGGCACGGGCGGCGCGACGATCGCGCCCATTTCCGTGACGGTGGCCATGTTGCGCAGATGCGTGAGCGTGTACGGCGTCTCGCGTGCGAGCAGCACGAGCCGGCGGCGCTCCTTCAGCACGACGTCGGCCGCACGCGAGATCAGGCTGGATGAAAGACCGCTCGCGATCTCGGCGAGCGTTTTCATCGAGCACGGCGCGACGATCATCCCGAGCGTGCGGAACGATCCGCTCGAGATCGGCGCTGCGATGTCGTCGATGCGGTACAGCACGCTCGCGAGCGCGGTGATGTCCGACAGCCGGAAGTCGGTCTCGTGCGCCATCGTCAGCGCGGCGGCGCGCGACACGACCACGTGCGTCTCGATGTCGAGTTCGCGCAGCAACGCGAGCAGCCGCATCCCGTACACGAAGCCGGACGCACCGCTGATGCCGACCACGAGCCGCCGCGCGCTCATCGCGACGCTCCGCCGAGTTGCGCGATCACTTGCGCGGCGCGCTGCATCGCGGCGTCGCCGACACGTGCGCGCACGCCGTCGAAGCGCGAGCCGCGCGTCGCGTCGATCCCCATCCGCGACGTCGTGCCGTCGGCCGATGACGACGGATCGAGCGGGCTGCCAGGCAGGCCGTCGACGACGAACAGGTCGCGGTGCGGCTGGAAGTGCGTCGCGATCGCCCACAGCACCTGCGCGTCGTCGGTGATGTCGACGTCGCTGTCGACCGCGACGACGTTCTTCAGGTACGGGTCCCAGCCGAGCAGCGCGAGCATGATCTGGCGCGCTTCGCCGTCGCGCGACTGCTTCAGCGCGACGTAGCAGTGGAAGTGCGTGCCGGAATTCGGATAGTGAATGGCGGTGACGGAAGGAAAGCGCGCCTTCAGCTTTTCGCTCATCTCGGCTTCACGCGGCAGCCGCGCAAGCGTCAGGTGTTCCGCGTACGGGCCGCCGACCACGTCGACGAGCCACGCGTCCTTGCGCCGCATCATCGCGTCGATGCGCAGCACGTTGTTGGTCGAGCGGTCCGACGAGTAGCCGGTGAATTCGCCGAACGGGCCTTCTTCGGCATGCGCGTCGGGATCGATCGTGCCTTCGAGCACGAACTCGGCGGCGGCTGGCACGCCGATGCCGTGATGCGGCGTGCGCACGAGTTGCAGCGGTGCGCCGAACAGCCCGCCGGCGATGGCGCGCTCGTCCGCGCCGAACGGCACGCGTGCGGCGGCCGCGAGCATGAACAGCGGATGCGCGCCGATCACCATCGCGACTTTCAGCGTGTCGCCGCGCGCCTTCGCGGTCTGCAGCATCCGCCACAGATGGCCGCGCGAATGAAGGCTCGTCGCCAGCGCATTGCGCGCATGCGGCATCGAGCGGTGGTAGCTGAGGTTCGCGACGCCCGTCACCGGATCTTCGGCAACGATCACCGCGTTGGTCACGTAGGGCCCGCGATCGGTTTCGAAGTGGCGGATCATCGGCAGTTGTGCGAGATCGACCGCGTCGCCTTCGGTCACCTGATCGAGCACGGGGCCGTGCGGCACGACGACCGGCGCGACGGGCGCGTTCGCGCGCTGCTGCCACGCGTCGAACAGGCCGTTCGCATCGACGCAGAACAGCCGGCCGATGCGCGTGCGGGACGCAAACACGTTGGTGACGAGCGGTGTCGAAAGACCGTCGACGCGCTCGCAGACGAGCATCTCGTGCCGCCCGCGTGCGGCGAGCGACGCGACGACGGCCGTGACGTCCTGGTCGGCGGACAGCGGCTGCGCGAGCGTCAGCACGTCGTCCGGAAAGCGTTCGCGATACGCGTTCGCGAAGTGATGGAAATCCTGCTGCTCGGCGAAAAGGCTGGACGCCATGATGCACTCCGTCGGATACGGAAGGGGAAAAGCCGGATCGCGCGCGTGTTCAAGGCGGCACGCGATCCGGCTGCCGGCGCGTTACAGGTAGGTCGACGTGAGGCGCTTCTGCGCTTCGTCGAGATCCTTCGGAGGCCTGGTCGGCTCGATGCCGACGAGGCGGGCGATGTTGTTGCCCATGTAGTCCTCGAGGCCGTCCTCGTCGAGATCCATCCCCTGCGGCGCGGGCCCGCACAGCATCTCCAGCTCGCGCAGCCACATGCCGGGTTCGTTCGGCGGCGAATCGGTGCCGAACACGATCTTGTTGCGCGGCAGCTCGCGGGCGAACTCGACGATCCGCGACTGGTAGCACCAGCCCGATTCGCAGTACACGTTCGGCGTATCCATCGCCATCCAGAATGCTTCGAACGAGTAGTTGCCACCCGTCTGGATGCCGAAGTGACCGATGATGAAGTTCACCATCGGAAACTCGCGGATGATCGGATAGAACTGCGTCGGGATCGTGTACGGGCCGTCGCCGGTGTGGATCAGCACGACGATGTTGTACTTCGCACAGACCTTCATCGCCGGGCGCAGCCAGTCGAGTGCGCGATCGGGCCGGTAGCCGTGCATGTTCGCGTGCAGCTTCACCATCTTGAAGCCGTACTCCTTGATGTGGAATTCGAGCTCCGCCGCGCCGTTCTCCGGGCCCCAGCGCGGGTTGTACGTGAAGTTGCCGATGAAGCGGTCGGGGTACTTCTGCGTGAGTTCGGCGATGTACGCCATGTAGTCGCGAATGCCTTCGCGGCCGCGGCGGTTGCCGTCGCGATAGCCGGTGTTGCCGGGCGGCGGCTGGATGAAGCCCATGTCGATGCGGCGCGGCTTGCCGTTGATGATGTACGGGCCGTCCATCATCTTGAGCAGGCGTTCGCCGGTGAACGGTTCGCCGGTGTGACGCCAGGCCTCGTCGACGAGGTTGGTCGGGTGCAGGTGCGTATCGATGATCATGCAATGCTCCGGAATCGGGAGAGAGGGGCGCGGGCGTCAGGCGGCGAGCAGCGCTTTCGCTTCGTCGACAGTGCGCGGCGCGGGCGTCGGTTCGAGACCGATCATCCGGGCCGTGTTGTTGCCGAGGTAATCCTCGAGCGTGTCCTCGTCGAGATTCATCCCTTGCGGCGGATCGAAGCAGAGCACTTCGAGCAGTCGCAGCCACATTCCCGGTTCGTTCGGCGGCGTGTCGGAGCCGAACAGGATCTTGTGCTTCGGCAGCACCTTCGCGAATTCGACGATCCGCGACTGCAGGCACCAGCCCGATTCGCAATACACGTTCGGCAGGTCCATCGCGAGCTGGAACGGCTCGAAACAGTAGACGCCGCCGGTCTGCACACCGAAGTGCGCCATGATGAAATTGACCGTCGGGAATTCCTTGATCATCGGCACCCACTCGGTCGGGATGCTGTACGGGCCGTCGCCGGTGTGCAGCTTCACGAGCACGCCGAGCTCCGCGCACTTCTTCAGCGCGGGGCGCAGCCAGTCGAGCGCGCGGTCGGGCCGGTACGCATGCATGTTGGCCTGGAACTGCACCATCTTGAAGCCGAGCTTGCGCACGTAGTGATCGATCGCGTTCACGCCGTTCTCCACGCCGCAGCGCGGGTTGTAGACGAAGCAGCCGATGAAGCGGTCGGGGTGCTTGCGCACCATCTCGACCGTGTACGCCATGTACGCGTCGATCGATTCGGCGCCCGACTTCTCGCCGTCGGTATACGTATAAATGGTGTTGCCTTGCGGCGGCTGGATGAATGCCTTGTCGACGCGGCGCGGCTTGCCGTTGATGAGGAAGGGGCCCTTCATCGTCTCGATCAGGCGCTCGCCGGTGAACGGCGGGCCGTCGTGACGCCATGCGAGGTCGACGAGATTCGTCGGGTAACAGCTGGTGTCGATGATCATCTACTCGATCTCCTTGAGAGGAACCGGAAAAGCCGGTTGCCGTATCGCGGGCAGGCACGTCGATGAAGCGACCTGTCGGTCGGATTCATGCGGCCCTTTGCAAGGCGCATTATTTTTTTGCGCCTTCCCCTCGCCGGCATCGAGTGACACACTGCGACGTGCACTGCTGCTTGGGATCGAGTGTCACCAGCCGAATGTGCTCTGTACAATATTTTTTACTGACGCTCTTGATACGTTTGCGATATGGACATGCGTGTGTTGCGTTACTTCGCGGTGCTTGCCGACGAACTGCATTTCGGGCGCGCGGCCGCGCGGCTCCATATCTCGCAGCCGCCGTTGAGCCAGCAGATCAGGCTGCTCGAAGAGCAGCTCGGCACCGCGCTGTTCGTGCGCTCGCAGCATCGCGTCGAATTGACCGAGGCAGGGAAAACACTGAAGGAGCAGGTGCCGCTGATCGTCGCGCAGTTCGATCGCGCGATCGATCTCACGCGTTGCGCGGGGCGCGGGGAAGTGGGGCGGCTCGCGGTCGGCATCATCAGCTCGGCGATGGTCGTGCCGATTCCACGTGCGTTGCGCGTGTTCGCCGAGCGCCATCCGCACGTGCACTGGTCGCTGCACGAGATGACGCCGGCCGCGCAGATCGACGCGCTGAAGGAGAAGCGGCTCGACGTGTGCTTCTTCCGGCTGTTCCAGGACGATCCGTCGATCCGCAGCGAGATCGTTGTGCGCGAAACGGCCGTGGCCGTGCTGCCGTCCGGCCATCCGCTCGCGTCGCGCGACGCGATCGCGCTCGCCGAGCTGGCCGGCGAACAGTTCGTGTCATTCGGCTTGCGGCACTCGCAACTGGCGCGCTTCCTGCAGCAGAGCTGCGTCGACGCGCGCTTCACGCCGCAGATCGCACACGAGGTCGTCGAAGTGCACACGCTGCTGTCGCTGGTGCGCGAAGGGCTGGGCGTCGCGCTGCTGCCCGCGTCGTCGCGGCAGATCTCGACGGGCGGCGTCGCGTTCGTGCCGCTGCTGCCGCCGGAGCTTGAGGTATCGCTGCAGGCGCGTTACCGCGCGGACGATACGTCCGCGGTGCTCGGCGCGTTCCTCGACACCGTGCGCGAGGTCGCGGCGGAGTTCAACGCGTAGCGGCGCGTATCAGTGCCCGAGCGATTGCGCGACGAGCGCGCCGATCGCATCGATCAGCGGCTTCACGCGCGCATGGCGCTCGCGCGGCCAGATCGCATGCAGGTTGTAGTGGGTCGGAATCGCGATCGTGCAGAGTTCGACGAGCCGCCCGTCGCGGCGCGCATCGGCGGCGAGCAGCCCGCGCACCAGCCCGGCACCGAGCCCTGACGCGAGCGTCGCGACGAGCCCCGCCGCGTTGTCGAACACGGCGATCGTTTCCGGTTCGACGGGTTCGAGCCCGGCCGCTTCGAGCCACGGAATCCACGACCGCTTCGTGTAGCCGAGCAGCGGCAGTTCGAGCACCTGTTCGGGCGTGAGCGGCGCGGTCAGCCCGTAACGTTCGAGCAGCGCGGGCGCGGCCATCGCGGTCAGCCGGTCGGGGCAGACCAGCGCGCTGTCCACGCCTTCCCATTCCCCGTAGCCGTAGCGCAGCGCAACATCGACGCGATCGAATGCATCGCGGTCGTGGCGCGGCGCGGACAGTACCGTCAGCGTCGTGCCGTCGAGCGTGTGCATCAGTGCCGGCAGTCGCGCGGGCAGCCAGCCCTGCATCAGCTCCGGATCGACGTCGAGCCGCAGCGACGGCCCGGTCGTGCGCCCCTTTACCGACGACAGCGCACGATCGATCTGTTCGAGCCCGTCCGACAACTGGTTCGCGAACAGCGTGCCGGCATCGGTCAGCATCACGCGGCCGCCGGCGCGGGCGAACAGCGGCTGGCCGATGAATTCCTCGAGCGAGCGAATCTGCTGGCTGATCGCGCTGTGCGTGAGCGCCAGCTGGCGGGCCGCGCTGGAAAAACTGCCGACCCGCGCGGCCTGCAGAAACGCCTGCATCGACTGGATCGAAGGGTATCGCTTGAGCATCTGTTAGTCCGACTGACAGGGAATCGACGAAATGATCGCTGGCGTACCCGTGCATCGCGTTTCGATAATGCTCCGGAACCGCGCGACGGACGCGGGCCGACATCACGAATGCGAATCAGGAGGCAGCGCATGATCGACATCGTCGTGAACGATACACGCCATTCGCTCGAGAATGTACCGGAGGATATGCCGTTGCTGTGGGTGCTGCGCGACCGGCTCAAGCTCACCGGCACGAAGTTCGGCTGTGGCAAGGGCCTGTGCGGCGCGTGCACCGTGCATCTCGAAGGGCAGGCCGTACGCGCATGCCTGATTCCGGCCGTCGCCGCGCACGGACGGCACGTGACGACGATCGAGGGGCTGTCGCCGGACGGGCGGCATCCGCTGCAGCTCGCGTGGGTGGCCGAGGACGTGCCGCAATGCGGCTATTGCCAGCCGGGGCAACTGATGCAGGCAGCCGCGCTGTTGAAGGGCGGGCAGCCGGTGGACGACGACGCGATCGTGCAGGCGATGTCGGGCAACGTCTGCCGCTGCGGGACGTATGCGCGCATTCATCGCGCGATCAAGCGCGCGGCGTCCGGCGATCCGGCGTTGAACGCCGCGGCCGAACCCGCGAAGGAGGCGTGACATGCGCGACGATCACGCACCGGATGCACCGCGCGACGACGGCACGCCGCGCCGGCGCTTCCTCAAGCATGGTTCGGCGCTGCTTGCCGCAGGCATCGCGATCGGCTTCCGGATGCCCGACGCGGCGGCTGCTGGCAAAAGCGCAAGTGGCGATCCCCATCCGTCCGCCGGCGAATTCGAACCGAACGCCTGGGTGCGCGTGCTGCCCGACGACACGATCAAGCTCGTCGTGCACAAGCACGATTCGGGCACCGGCACGCGCACCGCGCTCGCGGCGGTGGTGGCCGAGGAGCTCGACGTCGATCCGTTCCGGGTCGACGTGATCACGCCGGAAGATCCGTTCTTCGCCGATTACATCCACCCGCTGTGGAAGGTGTTCTCGACCGGCGGCAGCACGAGCGTCGCGATGGAGTACGACCGGCTGCGTCGTGCGGGCGCAACCGCGCGTGCGATGCTCGTCGAGGCGGCGGCGCATCAATGGGGTGTGCCCGTCGCTGCGTGTACGACGGCAGACGGCGCCGTGCTGCATGCGGCGAGCGGCCGCCGGGCGACGTACGGCTCGCTTGCATCGGCGGCCGCGCAGTTGCCGGCGCCGAAACAGGTCGTGCTGAAAGATCCCGCGCAGTTCCGCTACATCGGCAAGCTGCGCAAGAAGCGCGGCGCCGCGCAGAAGGCCGACGGTTCGTTTCCGTACAGCATCGACGTGTCGCTGCCGGGGATGCTGGTCGCGGTCGTCACGCGCGCGCCGGTGATCGACGGCCGCGTGCGCAGCGTCGATGCGAAGGCGGCGCTCGCGATTCCCGGCGTGCGCGACGTGCTGCAGATTCCGCCGCGCCCCGATGTGCTCGGCGGCAACCAGGCCGGCGTCGCGGTGCTCGCGGACGACTACTGGTCAGCACATAAAGGGCAGGCCGCGCTGACGATCGAATGGGAGGACAGCCTGTTCGAGACGTTCGACAGCAGCACGCTCGCTGCGCGCCAGGCCGCGTGGGTCGACGATCCGGCCGCGCGCGTCGTGCCGACGATTGCCGACGGCGATCCGGCGAAGGCCCATACGGCCGGCGCGCGCACGATCGAGGCGTCGTATGCGATGCCGCACAAGGCCGCGAATCCGCTGGAGCCGATCAACCTTACCGTGTGGGCGCGCAACGGCGGCATCGAATACTGGGGCGGGCTGCAGGTGCCGTCCACCGCGATGGAAGCGGCCGAAGTGATCGGCGGCATTCCTTCGCATCGCGTGACGCTGCACGAGCTGGTGTCGGGCGGCAGCTTCGGCGCACGCGAATCGAAGTACTGGCTGTTCGAGGCGACCTGGCTCGCGGTGAAGACCGGCAAGCCGGTGAAGCTGATGAACAGCCGCGAGGACGAGATGCGTGCGCTGTTCTATCACGCGGCAAGTTACCACCGCGCGCGCGCCGTGCTCGATGCGCAGGGCAATCTGGCATCGCTGTGGCTGCGCGGTGTGATGCCCGCATCGCCGCAACAGTGGGAGCCCGGCTATCTGGAGCGCACCGACCGGATGGATTTCAGCACGACCGAGGCGCTCACGAAATGGGAGTTCGCGTATGCGGCGCCGCATCGCGACATCGGCTGGATCCGGCTGGAGACGGGCGTGCCGACCGGCTGGTTTCGCGCGGTGAGCTACATCCCGAACGTGTTCGCAGTCGAATCGGTGATGGACGAGGCCGCGCATGCGGCACGGCGTGACCCGGTCGAGTTCCGGCTCGCGCACATGCGCGACCGGCCGCGCCATGCGGCCGTGCTGCGTGAAGCGGCGCAACGGGCGGGGTGGGGGCAGCCGCTGCCGGACGGTGTCGCACTCGGCATCGCGACGAACCAGGCGTACGACAGCTATGTCGCGGTGGTCGCGCGTGTCGTGCGCAAGGACGGCGCGGTGCGCGTGGAGAAGCTGACGTGCGTCGCTGATTGCGGAATCGCGGTGTCGCCGGCCGGCGTCGACGAGCAACTGTACGGCGGCCTGATGTGGGGGCTCGGCCATGCGACGTCCGATCGCATCGATTTCCGGCACGGCCGTGTGCAACAGTCGAACTTCGATACGTATCGCGTGATGCGGATGAACGACATGCCCGAGACCGACATTCATATCGTGCAGGGCGATCCGGCGAAGCCGGGCGGCGTCGGTGAGCTGTCGAGCCCGGCGGTGACGCCGGCGATCGCGAACGCGGTGTTCCGGCTGACGGGGAAGCGGTTGCGGGAGACGCCTTTCGATTTGTCGGCGGTCGCGTAGCGTGACGGAACGTATGAAGTTTGACCTGCATCGGCCGCCAATCCACTGATCAATTTGCCGACGTCGCAACCGGATCGACGTCGGCGAACGCGTTCGCCGGCGGCGTCGTGCGCAAACGCCGATTCCGCAGACTTTCCCCTGCTTCTCGCGGGTGTTTCCCACTGGTTGGTGATGCGAATTTTTACCTAAGATGAAGCCATCATGCGCGTAATTCGGTGCCTGCACGCGCATGGAGGGAGGCGGGAGGCAGCGCCGGAGCGACGCCAGCGGATGTTGCCATCATGGATGCGAAAGTGTGCGCGTCGGCTGCCAGTCTCGCGACTGCAGCGACGCCAGCGGACGCGGCGGCAATCGCCGCGCGAACGGTGCCCGGCCGTCCTGGTCGAACCGCTCCGCTGCGCCACGCGCTGGCCGCAATCGTTTGCGTTCTGGGGGCCGCGCAGGCCGTGCTGGCCGGGGCTGCCGCCGAGGCTGTCGATCCGGCCGACATGGTGCGCATGGTTGCCGCCGCGAACCCTGCCGATCCCGCCGATCCCGCTGTTGCGTCACACGACACGGCCGTGCGCCAGGTCGTGCTGGGCATCGTCAGTTTCACCCGCTGGCCGACGACACCCGTTCGCCTGCATCTGTGCGTCACGGGCCGACCCGACTATGCGCGCGGCCTGACCGACACGCTGCAGGCCGGCTCGACACTGCTCGACGTGCAGCGTGTGCGCTTCGACGATCCCGCGCTCGGCATCGCCTGCGACATCGTCTATCTCGGCAACCTGGGCGCAGATGAGAGAGCGCGCGTGAGAGCTGCGGTGGCCGGCCATCCGGTGCTGACGATTTCGGAACACGATCCATCCTGCACCGCGGGCGGCATGTTCTGTCTCAACGTCGACGGCGAACGCGTGTCGTTCGACATCAATCTCGACGCAGTCGCACGCAGCGGCGTGCGCGTGCATCCGAACGTGCTCAATCTCGCGCGGCGGCCGGGGGCGCCATGACACGGCCCGCCCCGCCCGTTTCGCTGCGGCGCGTGCCGCGCCCGACGCTGCAAAGCGTGCTGCGCCGCGCGCACCTGCGCCTCGCGTTCGTCGCCGTCGCGATGGCCGCCGTGTCGTTGATCGTGGTGGCCGTGATCGCATTGCGTGCGTATGCCGGCAACAACCTGAACCTGCTGGCCCGCTCGCTCGGTTATACGGTCGAGGCCGCGCTCGTATTTGGCGACCGCGTCGCGGCGGCCGAGGCGATCGGGCTGATCGCCAGCGACGAGGACGTCGCACAGGTGGTGGTGACGGATAGCAAGGACCAGCCGTTCGCGACGTGGCAGTTGCCCGCCGGCAGCGGGATCGCGCGGCTCGAACGCGTCGTCGCCGACCTCGCGCTGCCGGGGCCCGTGACCGCGCCGGTGGTGCATGACGGCATCGTCGTCGGCCACGTCGTCGTGCGCGGCCGCGGCCATCAGTTCTTCGGATTCCTGCTTGGCGGCGTGGGCGGCATACTCGGTTGCCTGGCCGTTAGCGTGATCGGCGCGTATATCAGCTCGAAGCGCCTGTTGCGCAATATCGTTTCGCCGTTGCGCGCGCTGGCCAGCGTCGCCCACGCGGTGCGACGCGAACGTGCGTTCGCGCAGCGCGTCGAGCCCGCGTCGATTGCCGAGCTCAACCAGCTCGGCGACGACTTCAATGCGCTGCTCGACGAATTCGAAGACTGGCAGAACACGCTGCGCGACGAGAACGCGTCGCTCGAACACAAGGCGACGCACGATGCGCTCACGGGGCTGCCCAACCGCGTGCAGTTCGAATCGCGTCTTGCACTCGCCCTCGGCGAAGCCGGGGTCACGGGGCAGCGGGTCGCGATCCTGTATCTCGATTGCGACCGTTTCAAGGAAATCAACGACTGCCTCGGCCACGACGCCGGCGACGCGGTGCTGATCGGCATCGCGTCACGGCTGCGCACGCAGGTGCGCGAGGCCGACCTGGTCGCGCGCCTGGGCGGCGACGAATTCGCGGTGATGCTGCCGGCCGTGCGCGAAGCGGGTAGCGTATGTCGTATTGCTGACGAGATCCTGTCCGGCATGGCGCCGTCGATCGAGCTGTCCGACGGCCGCGTGGTGGCCACCATGATGAGTGCCGGCGTTGCGCTGTATCCCGATCACGCGTCGGATGCGAGCGGTTTGCTGCGGGCGGCGGATGCCGCGATGTACCGCGCCAAGCGCGCCCGGCCAGGCTCGTGGCAACTGGCGGAAGGGGTCGCGGGGGCGGCTTGAGGTTCATCGTTTCACGCTGCGGGCGAGGCCGCGGCAGTGGGTTGAAAAAGCGCTCGCGATGCGGGTGCAATCGAAGGGGTCAATGATGAACAACACGTTTCCGGTGGGCTTTGGGCGCTTGTGCGTCGGCAGCGCGCTGCTTTTGTGCATGCTGCTGGGAGGCTGCAAGACGCCGCCGCTTCATCGTGGATTGACGCAGACGCAGGTCACGGCGCTCAAGTCGGCCGGTTTCCAGGAAACCCAGCAGGGTTTCGAGTTCGGCTCGACCGGGCCGATCCTGTTCGATTTCGATCGCTACAACCTCAAGCCCGATGTGCGGAGGATCGTCGAAAGGATCGGTCGCACGCTCCGGTCGGCGGGGATCAACGGGGTACGGGTCTATGGCTACTCCGACCAGGAGGGCGTGGACGAGTATGACCTCGAGTTGTCCAAACGGCGGGCGGAGGTCGTTGCGCTTGAACTGGTCGACGTCGGGCTCGATACGAAGCGCATCGCGATCGTCGGGAAGGGCAAGAGCGATCCGGTCGGGGACAACAAGACGCCGGGCGGGCGGGCGCAGAACCGGCGGGCGGCGATCGTGGTGTCGCCGCGGTGACGGGGGCGGTTTCCCTGGGCCACGTGAAAGGCGTTTGCAAGCACCTGCAGTCATGCTATCGAACGCGATGATTGATAGAGCATAGCGGCGCTGTCGTGCCTGACGGCGCGCGTTTCCCTCCCGAGCGTTCGCACTATTTCATCGTGACAGGGGCGATGCCTCGCCCTGTACGGATCTGTCACACGTTTCATGCAGATTGTGTCGTGTTCCGCGCGTGTTGGCGCGATGCTTCGCGCATGGGCAGCCGCGCCGGGGCGGCCAGCCGCCGGCCTGTTTTTGTATTATCGGGGGCCTGAACGGAAACGTTTGCGGGTGTCTTTCACGCGTCCGGGTTTTGTCCTACATTATCGGGGCTTCGGGCCGATCAGCCGGCACCTGGAACCTGAGAACACAAGAAGGAACAAGCATGAGTTTCGCTCCGAACGGGGGTATCCCCACAGGAATGGGCGGTAGTGCGTTCGGCTCGTTGAGCGCGCTCGGCGGTCTCGCCGGCCCGGTTGCGTCGAGTGTCGCCGGCAGCCTCGGGCCGCTCGCGGGCCTGGCCGGGCACGTCGATACCGTTCAGCGCGCGATGCAGCTCGCGCAGACCGGCTTCTCGCTGATGGACAAGACGCCCGGCGCGATAGCCGAGGCGATCAACGGCGCCGCCAACCCCGCGCGCCTGACCCAGCTCAACCGTTACGTCACACTTGATACGCCGCTCGGCCCGGACGTGCTGCTGGTCAGCGCCGCCGTCGTCGACGAGCACGTGAACCGGTTGCCGGAAATCCATCTCGACCTGCTGTCGCATCGACACGATCTGCGCCCCGAGGATTTGATCGGCCAGCAGGTCAAGATCCGGTTCGACCAGCAGGCTCGCCTGTCGACGCTGGAGCGCGTCGTCGCATCGGGCGCCGCTGACAACGACCGATACTTCGACGGCTACGTCGCGTCGTTCGACCGGGCTGGCAATCCCGGCAACGTCACGCAGTATCACCTGACGGCGGTGCCGTGGTTCTGGTTCCTGACGCGCTCGACCGACTGCCGGATCTTCCAGAACAAGACCGCGCAGGACATCCTCACCGAGATCTTCCAGGAGCACGGCTTCTCCGATTTCGTGTTCGATATCCGGACGGCCCAGAAGCCGCTCGAATATGTCGTGATGTACCAGGAGAGCTACTTCAACTTCTGTGCGCGGCTGATGGAGCAGGAGGGGCTGGTCTGGACGCACCGCTACGAGAAGGACAAGCACATCCTGGTGATCGGCGATTCGAACCTGTTGTTCCGCCCGATCGACGGGCTCGCGACGGTGCCGTTCGCGGCCACCGAGGCGAGTGAGGACAGCGGTATCGATCAACTGCACGAAGGCCGGCGCTTCGGCGTCGGCAAGGTCACGTTCCGCGACTTCAACCACCAGAACCCGTCGTCGCCGCTGATGCTGGTGGAGGCCGGGCCGCAGAACCTCAAGCATGCGCGGCTCGACGCGACCGAGCGGTTCGAGCACCAGTCGCTGTACGACCACGGCGACGACGGCAACCGCTACGCGCGTTTCGCGATGGAAGCCGAGGAGGCGCAGGCCCATCGCTTTACCGGCGGCGGCTACGCGTGGCGCATGACCACGGCGGGCGCCGTCACCGTGGCGAATCACCCGGTGCTCGAGAACAACCAGGAATACGTGATCCTGCAGGTGCGTCACGAGGCGGTGAACGACTACACGCAACACAGCGCGAAGCTGCCGTACCGCAACAGCTTCGCGCTGCTGCCGAAGAAGGTGCCGTATCGCGCGCCGCGCGGTACACCGAAGCCCGTGATTCATGGCACGCAATCGGCGATGGTCGTCGGGCCGAAGGGCGAGGAAATCTACACGAACGGCAGCGCCGTGAAGGTGCATTTCCCGTGGGACCGACGCGGCAAGAAGGACGGCTCCGATTCGATGTGGGTGCGCGTGTCGCAACCGTGGGCGGGCGACGGCTGGGGCGCGGCCGCGATTCCGCGTATCAAGCAGGAAGTGCTCGTGGCGTTCAACCAGGGCGATCCGGATAACCCGGTGATCGTCGGCCGCGTGTTCAACGGCGAACAGGGCAATCCGTACCACGGTGCGGCCGGCCAGACGATGGGGATCAAGAGCCAGACGCACAAGGGGCAGGGGTCGAACGAGATCCGCATGACCGACACGAACGGCATGCAGGAATTCTTCATGCATGCGCAGAAGGACATGAACACCATCGTCGAGAACAACGAGACGCACAAGGTGCTGGGGCCGATGCGTACCGTGCTGGTGGCGACGGGCAGCGAGGAGAAGCAGATTCCGCAGGGCAACCTGACCGAGACGATCGCCGAGAAACGCAGCACGACCGCGACCACCGTCGAGGTGACGACGCCGGCCAAGGATGGTGGCGGCGGCACGCAGGTCCACATGGCCGAGCGCGGCATCCTGCTGAAGGTGATGGACAGCTCGATCTCGCTCGCGCCGGAAGGCATCCGCCTCGAGCACAAGGGCTCCGTGATCTTGATGACCGACGACGGCGTGATGGTCAACGGCACGCGCATCGACCTCAACAAATAACTCGAACGAAACCAGCCATGCACTACGCAATCCACGAAGGCACCTTCGAACTGCCGGACGCGGCGCTCGACCGCACCGTCAACATCCTGATGATGAATGCCGGCCCCGGCGGCCTCAACCTCGTGATCGCTCGCGGGCGGTTGCGCGACGGGGAGAATCTCGACGCGTTCGTCGCACGCGAATGGGACGTGGCGTCGCGCGATGCCAGGATGCTGACCGAGAAAGCGCGTCGGCCGGTAACGGTGGGTTCCCGTGCGGGCGTTCAGATCGATTCCACGCTCGAGCGCGACGGCAGGCTCTGGCATCAGGTGCAGACGATGTTTCCGTCGGATGACGCCGGCCGCGTGCTGGTGATGACGTTGACCAGCGCGGCACCGCTGACCGAAGAACAGCAGGCGATCGCCGAACGCATGCTCGCCAGTTTCCAGCCGCGCGCGGCCCGGCCGTCCCTGCTCGGGCCGGGTGACGCGTCGTGAGCGCGGAGAACTTCGCGGCCGCTCGCTTCGAAGATCCGATCCAGCACACGTCACTCCTGGGTGAGCTTGTCGGCACGGTCGGATCGGTAGTCGGCGGCGCCATCGTCGGTGCGTTGGTGGCGGAGGCGATGGAGGGGCTGATCTTCGCCGGCCTCGCTGCGCTCGAGATCGGCACCGCGGGGTTGGCGACGCCGCTCGTGATTGCGATCGGCGTAGGCGTGGCGGTCGGCTCGGGCGCGCTGATGGAAGCGAGCGGCATGAACGAGGCCATCGACGATGGCGCGAAGTCGGTAGCCAATTCGCTCGTGCCGCCGGTGATCAAAGGCAAGATCGCGAGCGGGTCGGGGAACGTCTACGTCAACGACAAGCCGGCGGCGCGGGCGGCGAAGCCGGGGGATCTCGATACCGTTGCGTGTACCGATCATCCCGGGCCGCAGATGATTGCCGACGGGTCGGGGAACGTTTATATCAACGATCAACCGGCCGCGCGGGTTGGAGACAAGACGACGTGCGACGGGACGATTGCCGAAGGCTCGGACAACGTTTTCATCGGCGGTGGGACGCAGCGAGTGCGGGACGTGAAGTCGGCCACGCGGCTCGGGTGGCTGGGGGCGGCGCTTGGTATCGCGCTGGCGGTGTGCGGCCGCGGGAAGATGAGCTGGGGCGACTTCCTGAAGAGCAAGCTGCCGTGTCTTGCAGTGAATTTTGCGGCGGGCGCGTTCGGTACCTGGCTGGGCAGTCTGGCGAGGCCGTCGGCGGGGCATCCGGTTAACGTCATTACCGGCAGCAAGGTGCTCGATGGCACGGACGATACCGACTTCGTCCTGCCCGGACCGCTGCCGATCGTGTGGCAGCGTTTCTATAGCAGCCTCGATGATCGTGCCGACAGCTTGTTCGGAACGGGGTGGAGCGTGCCGATCAGCGTCGAATTGCGGCTCGCGCGTGAACATGGCGAGGTTGCGTCGATCACGTACTGGGACGAGCAGGGGCGCGACATCGTGTTTCCGTCTGTGCTGCCGGGTGAGAGCCATTTCAGCGTGCCGGAAGGCATTTACCTGCTCTGCACCGCAGGTGGCCACTATGTGGTCGAGACGGTTGATGGTGTGTATCGCGATTTCGGCCGTGCTCGTACCGATGCGGATGGCGAGACGCTCAAGCTGTGGCGCCTCGAAGATCGCAACGGTAACTGGATCGAGGTGGAGCGAGAAGCGCACGATGAGGTTGCGCGGCCCGTGCGGTTGCACGATAGCGCCGGTCGCTTGCTGACACTGTCCTACGACAAGTTGCATCCGCAACGTATTTCCGCGATCGAATTGACCCGTGGGGTCGACGGAGAACAACCCGACACGCTGGTGCGGTACGCATACAGCAACGCCGGCGAACTGGTGGCCGTTACCGATCGTAGCGGTCATATCGGGCGACGCTTTGCGTACGAGCATGGGCTGATGGTCCAGCACACGCTGCGTGGCGGCCTGCAGTGTTTTTACGAGTGGCGAGGTGTCGGTCGCGATGCGCGCGTCGTGCGCCACTGGACCAGCGACGGCGAAGCGTACACGTTCAATGCAGATCTCGCGCAACGTTCGGTGACGATTACCGACCAGATCGGTCGTGTGACACGCTGGACGTGGAACGAGGATCAGCAGCCGACGAGCCATACGGATGCCGAAGGCCACGTGTGGCAGTTGGAGTGGAACGCAAAGCGGCAGTTGGTCAGCACGACCGATCCGGCCGGGAACACGACGCGCTTCGAATACGACGAGCGCGGGCGGCAGACGCAGCGTATCGATGCGCTTGGCCAGGTCGAGCGGACCGAGTGGAACGGGTACTACGACCTGCCCGTAGCGGAAACCGATCCGGCGAATTCGCGCTGGATTTACCGTTACGACGATCTCGGCAACCTGACGATGACGCGCGATCCCGCGGGTTTTGCGACCGAGTATCACCGGGACGAGCGTGGGCTCGTGCACACGATTCGCGATGCGCGGGGTGGGTACAAGTTCCTCGGGTGGAATGGACGTGCGCAGTTGACGTCGTATACCGATTGTTCCGGCAAGGTCACGCGGTTTGCGTATGACGCACGTGGTGCGTTGGCACGTGTGACCGATGCGGCCGGGCAGTCGACCGTGTACGAAACGGATGCGATGGGTCGGGTCACGGGGATCGGGACGGCCGATGGTGCGCGTCAGGCGTTCTTTTATGACGTGGCTGGGCGTCTTATTGAGGTTGTTGATGCGAATCAGCGCAGTACACGGTATGAACTCAATCCGCGTGGGCTGCTGCTTTCGCGTACCGACGCGGCTAATCGGGTCGTGCGATTCGGGTACGACGATGCGTTTCGACTGGCGAGCTTGACCAATGAGAACCGTGAAGCCTACCGCTTCCGTTACGACGGTCGTGATTTGCTGAGTGAGGAGATCGGGCTGGACGGTATTGTTCGCGCGTACGAGTACGATGTTCGCGGACTGGGCATCGCGCTCCGAGAGGGAAAACTTCAGACTACCTTTGAGCGCGACGCGCTCGGTCGGTTGGTATCAAAGGCGTCTGGGCGTGAGCGTTGCGAATACTTGTATGACAAGGCGAGCCGCGTCGCATCTGGCGAACTGTACGCGGTCACGGCGCGTGGACCATCGCTGAAGAATCGAGTCAGTTTGAAATACGACGCGCGCGGTGACGTGCTCGAAGAATACACGCCGACTGGCTGGCTCGTTCATACGTATGACGAACTCGGCAACCGCGTTAGTACCACGATTTCAGGTGTGCGTACGATCGATTGGCTGCATTATGGTTCAGGCCACGTCCACCAGATCCGTGTCGATGGTGCGGCGATCGCCGACATCGAGCGCGACGACCTGCATCGAGAAGTGCTGCGCACGCAGGGCAGACTGACTAGTCAATTCGGGTATGACGCGGTCGGACGCCGTGCGAGAGTTGCCGCACAACGGGGTGCCCTCGCTGACACGCTGTTGAGCAAACAATGGCAGTACGATGCAGTGGGAGAGGTGATTCAGAAGCGCGATCAGCGCTACGGCACGGTCAGTTACCGCTACGATCCTACAGGCCGCATCGAGCAGGCGATGGGGCCGGGGCTGCCGTCGGAGGTGTTCCGTTGGGACGCAGCTGCGAACCTGGTGTCAAGCGATTACCCCGGTGGCTATGTCGAGCACAATCGACTGAAAATGTTTGAAGACAAGCGCTTCGAATATGACGCGTACGGGCGGCTCGCGCGCAAACTGAGCGGTCACGGACCGGCCAAAGAGCTGATACTCGAATATGACGACTGGCACCATTTGAAGACCGTCGTAACAAAAGATCGGCTTGGCGTCTCGACCACGCATTTTGAATACGATGCGTTTGGTCGCCGGATTCGAAAACTCAACGGTGGCTACGCCAGTACGGACTTCCTGTGGGATGGTATGCGGCTCGTGCAGGAGACATACCATGACAGGAGTGGCGAAGAGGCGCTCACCTACCTGTACGAGTCGAATAGCTATGTTCCGCTTGCACGGATCGATCACAGCGCACCTGCGGCGAACGACGCTGATGCACGGGACGCTGTCTACTATTTTCACAACGACGTATCAGGGTTGCCGGAGGAGTTGACCGATGTCGACGGTGAACTCGTATGGCAGGCCCGCTACAAGGTGTGGGGCAACGCAATACAGGAGGAATGGATTGCACGTGTGCCGCAGCGGCCTGCACCTGCGTGGAATGATGCGCAGGCAGCTGTACTAACGCCGACTCACGCACCACGGCCACAAAACCTGCGCTTCCAAGGACAGTATTTGGATCGAGAGACCGGCCTGCACTACAACACTTTCCGATTTTACGATCCGGACGTCGGGCGATTTATTACACATGATCCAATCGGGTTGTTCGGCGGAGAAAATCTGTATCGCTATGCAGTGAATCCGCTTATGTGGGCTGACCCATTTGGTTGGGCACCTCACTACGCCACGATGACTGTTTACGCACCCGATGGAACCACGAGGTTCACGGAAGCGCTGAAAAGTGGTGGTGCGACAGGAACTTCTTGGCCAGAGCAAATAGCATCACATACGGAGTCGAAGGGTATTATTGATCCTCGAATTCAATCGGGTGATCGGGTGGTCTTCACGGATGCAACCATGCCTCCATGTTCAGGATGTCGAGGCAACATGAACGTAGCGGCGGCATCAAAGAATCTAACGGTTGAATACCATTGGGCTGATGGCAAGGGGCAGTCTGGTTCATGGTTCACCGACGCAGACAAGGGTGCGAAGGCCGTTGCCCGAAGAAACGCAAGAAAGGGGAGTGGTTCAGGTGGATGCTCAAGGTAAGGAGCCTGTGGTGAAACTAACAATACATCCGATCGAGATCGATTTCGTATTCGATGAATTGGATACAAATGCGATCACATTCAAGTTGGAAGATGGATATTTTTCGATCCAGACTTGCGTCTATCTTGAAGACGATGAGAGATTGAATGAACCTACAATTGAGCTAAACGATCAAGGAAGCTCGCAATGCGGTGGGCTACGTCAAGTTTATTTTGCCTCTCGATCCGTTGAATTGAAGTTTCAGGAGGGTTATGATTTTCTTGATAAGTATCCGGCTGTGTTGATTTCATTTGATGAATTTATTGATGTGAAGTTGGTGAATTTTTTTGTAAATCACTTGTTTCTTGGGGATATTGTTTGTTACGAGGATGATTTCGATTCTTCGAAAAAAGTGGTGCAAACTGAAAAAAGGGATTACCTTTAATTTGTTTTAATTTTTTGTCGTGTGTGACTCGCTAAAGGTGTAAGACTCAGGATGGAATAACTCTTAAGTGCCCTTGAAGAGGTGAGTCTGGAGGTTCGTGTCAGGGATCTTTCCTTGGGAGAGTGGGTCAGATTTGATTCATCTCGGAGGCGCTAAAAAGTATTTCAAAAAAATGTAGGACTGTTCGATCAGGGAGGCGGGCTTGCGCGAAGTCAACCACGTTTGTGGGGAGGCGGGAATATTGATCGATGGAAAAAGGTGCTGGCGAATAAATTGACGCGTAAGCTACCATGAACTCGTCTTCGAAGTGGCGCCAATCGTAAGTGATTCGGATGGAATATATCCGTGGGCGTTCGAAACACTGCGTAACCTCCGGGTACCGGTGACGTCCATTGCGGTGATGCGGAGCTTGCGATGTGCTTAATCCTTGGTGATCTGATTTCTGAAAATATAAGGTCTGGATCTGAAATTGTCATTTCTGGACCTGTTTCGATTGAAGAAAATCAAGAGGCAGAGCTTCTGCTTGGAGTTAAGTTTTCGTCGTCGTATCGGGGATATTTGTCAGAGTATGGTGCCATGGAGATCGATGGGCGCTCGTTCGCTGGGCTCACGTCTAATCCCGTCGGAGATATGGGCGATGTCGTGGCATTTACACGGTACACGCGTGGAAATTATGGTTTGCCGAATCAATATGTAGCCTTGGATTTCCAGGATGGTGACGCTATTTTGTGTATTGATACGTCTCAAAAGGACGCGGATGGCGAGTCGCCTATGGCACTCATTAGTCCTGTTGACGGAAGGAAATTGGGCTCGGTGGCAGCGAAGAACTGGGGGGATTATTTGGTGAAGTATCTTTCGAGTTAATGGGGTGGAAATTGGGCTAACCAGCACGCCGCAGCCACCCCAACCCCTCACCAACCAATATTGCAAGACGACCGCGACGTCCCCGCACCGCCGGTAGCCGTGCACTTCGTCCCCGCGCCGTTGTCATAGAACGTCCGCGTTTCCGATTGCGGCACCGAAGGATCGAATGGATTCGGCGCACCATGCGGACCGCGCGGAGCATCGTACGGCCGCTGCGGCGCATACGAACCGCCACTACCAGCCGGCCGTGAGCCGTTAGCGCGCAGGTATTCATTCCAGTTCTGCTCGCGCTGTTCATACCCAGGCACTGCACGGCCAAAACTATCGCTCCCACCCGCACCAAGCGCGACGCGATTCGACGGCAATACAAAATCAGCCTCGTGCTCAACCGAAGGCGTCGGCGCCACAAGCGCATCGCCCGTCACCCTTAACGGCCGCGTATCCGGCGTATCGAACGGGCTGCGCTCCACCGGCGCTGCGTACTCCAGGCGACCATGGCCCATACGCGCCGCATGCCCGTCATCCCGAGCAGCAGCCCTACGCTCCGACCGAAACACATTGGCGCCCGCCGACCGATCGGCCAACGAATCGCGCCCGGAAGCATCGACAGCAGAAACAGAAAGCGCACACGCAATCGCGGCGGCGGTGGAGGAAAAGCGGGGGAGGTGATTCATCAGCGTTCCGAAGCAGGTGATATGCGATGAGAAAAAAACGGCAGATCACTGGCTGGCGGCTGGGCGACGGACGGGCGTCGAAGCGACCCTGAAGCGACTGCGAGGCGCGGCGTACGCGACTCACAGGAAGGCTGGCTGGATTGCAGAAGCGAATTCGTATTATTTCATGAAAATAACAACTTGCTTCCAAATGTTTAGTTTTGTATGTAAACAGAAGGAATTGCCGCCTCAAGCGAACGCCCCGAGTTGGTGCCCAGCCAAGTAATCATCAGTTGATTAATTTTCAACGATCAGACCCTTAGCAGCCCGAAAGCACGTCGCACGGAATCAACAATCGTCGAACACCACGCGCAGCAAGGCAACCAGCCAATTCAGCCCACCCCATAGCAACCCAATTGCACCCCAGGCAAACGTTCTCGCCCGGCCCAAGGTTGCGCCCCGATCGCCACCACCACCCCACAAAACCCTCCGTGTTTTCCCTCGGTCGACCGGCATTTTTGACAGACGATTTAAAAACGCCCATATAATTTCGACTGCCTTGCCAACGGCTGTCGGACCATCCCTCCGAACAAGCGATTTGGCAAGCGGGGCAGGCGAAACGCTTGCGCAATGCAAGACGCATCACGATGTCTTTCCGAACCAGACGTCCCCTTCGGGGACTGCAAGAGCCGGGCCCCGCTACGCAACATTCCGCCGGAGTTCCGTCTTCTATGTGTCTCGGGCGTGTCCCATGTCCTCGCCCCGGGTGCTGTTCGATTGCGCAAGTCATGCCGCCTTTGCCCGTATGACTAACAACATCGAGGAGCTCCTGATGACGCTGTCCCGTCTTACGTCCATTTCCGTCGCCGCCGTGCTGTTCGCCGCCGGCGCCGCCGCCGCGCAAGCGGAAACCGTGAAGATCGCCATCGCTGGTCCGATGAGCGGTTCGGTCGCCCAATACGGCGACATGGTGAAGGCCGGCGCGCTGACCGCGATCGAGCAGATCAACGCAGCGGGCGGTGCGGGCGGCAACAAGTTTGAAGTCGTGATGATGGACGACGCTTGCGAACCGAAGCAGGCCGTCGCCGTCGCCAACAAGATCGTCAGCCAGAAGATCAAGTACGTGATCGGTCACGTGTGCTCGGGTTCGACGATCCCGGCCTCGGATATCTACGAGAACGAAGGCATCGTGATGGTCACGCCGTCGGCCACCGCTCCGCAGCTGACGGAAGGCAAGAAGCGCCACTTCATCTTCCGCACGATCGGCCGTGACGACCAGCAAGGCCCGGCCGCCGCGCACTACATCATCAACAACGTGAAGCCGAAGAAGGTCGCGGTCCTGCACGACAAGCAGTCGTACGGCCAGGGCATCGCCTCGTCGGTGAAGAAGGACCTCGAAGCCGCGAAGATCCCGGTCGTCCTGTTCGAAGGCATCAACGCCGGCGATTCGGACTACTCGGCGATCATCACGAAGCTGAAGTCGCAAGGCGTCGATTTCGTCTACTTCGGCGGCTACCACCCGGAAATGGGCCTGCTGATGCGCCAGGCGCGCGAGCAGGGCGTGAAGGCAACGTTCATGGGGCCTGAAGGCGTGGGCAACAAGGACGTGACGGCAATCGCCGGCCCGGCCTCGGAAGGCATGCTCGTCACGCTGCCGGCCGACTTCTCGGCCGATCCGGCCAACGCGGCACTCGTGAAGGCGTTCGCGGACAAGAAGCGCGACCCGAACGGCCCGTTCCAGATGCCGGCGTACGCAGCGGTGAAGATCATCGCCGACTCGATCGCGGGAGCGAAGACGACCGACCCGACCAAGGTCGCCGCGTACATGCACAAGACGACGTTCGACACGCCGATCGGCAAGGTCGCGTATGACGCACAGGGCGACCTGAAGGCGTTCAAGTTCGTCGTGTACACGTGGCACAAGGACGCGACGAAGACCGCCGCCAAGTAATACGGAGTACCCGCCCGCGCACCCGCCCTGTCCGAGACCCGGACGGGGCGGGTGCGTATTGGCTGCGCATCGGCCCAGTGCGCAGCCAAGGGGCGGCCCGAGACGACACCGTGCGTTGCGCGCGGCCGAACGCCGTGATCCGGCGGCGGCATGCGACACAACGCCAACGGGAGCTTCCCGCACATGACTGACTTCTTTCCGCAATTCGCCCAGCAACTGGTCAACGGCCTGACGCTGGGTGCGATCTATGCGCTGATCGCCATCGGCTATTCGATGGTCTACGGCATCATCGGCATGATCAACTTCGCCCACGGCGAGATCTACATGATCGGCGCCTACGTGGGCCTCGTGACCCTCACTGCAATCGGCATCTCCGCCGGCTATCCGCTGCCGCTCGTGCTCGGCGCCGCACTGATCGTGTCGGTGATCGTCACCGGCCTGTACGGTTTCGCGGTCGAGCGCGTCGCGTATCGGCCGCTGCGCGGCGGCCCGCGCCTCGTGCCGCTGATCTCCGCGATCGGCATGTCGATCTTCCTGCAGAACTACGTGCAGATCGGCCAGGGCGCGCGCGACGTGTCCGTGCCCGTGCTGATCTCCGGCGCGTTCGACATCCATCTCGGTGGCGATTTCGACGTGACCATCCCGTATTCGCGCCTGATGATCGTCTGCGTGACGCTCGTGCTGATGATCGCGCTCACGCTGTTCATCTCGCATTCGCGGATGGGCCGTGCGTGCCGCGCATGCGCCGAGGACATGAAGATGGCGAACCTGCTCGGCATCGACACGAACCGCGTGATCTCGTTCACGTTCGTGCTCGGCGCGATGCTGGCCGCCGTCGGCGGCGTGCTGATCGGGCTGACGATCGGCAAGCTGAACCCGTATATCGGCTTCGTCGCGGGCATCAAGGCGTTTACCGCCGCGGTGCTCGGCGGGATCGGCAGCATCCCGGGCGCGATGCTCGGCGGCGTGCTGCTCGGCCTCGCTGAAACCTTCGCCGCAGGCTACATGCCGGCCGAGTACAAGGACGTCGTCGCGTTCGGCCTGCTCGTGCTGATCCTGCTCTTCCGCCCGACCGGCCTGCTCGGCAAGTCGGACATCGAAAAGGTTTGAGGGAGACGCAGATGAGTCAAGTCATTTCCGTTCGCCGCCCGGCCGCCGATGCATCGATCGGCCAGGCGCTGAAAAATGCCGTGGCCGCCGCGTTCCTGACGGCGATCCTCACGATTCCGGTGCTCGGCCTGCAGTTGAAGCTCGACGGCTATCAGGTCGTGCTGACGCCGCACTGGCGCCCGGTGTGGATCGCGGTCGCGGCCGTGTTCCTGTTCCAGTTGTTCAAGCCGTGGCTCGTGCGTGCGAAAGCGGCGGTGAAGCTGCCGGCGGTGCCCGCGATGGGCGCGCAGCAGCAGCGCGTGATCATCTGGGTGATGCTCGCGATCGGGTTCGTGTGGCCGTTCTTCGGCTCGCGCGGCGCGGTGGACGTCGCGACGCTCGCGCTGATCTACGTGATCCTCGGCCTCGGGCTGAACATCGTGGTCGGTTTCGCGGGGCTGCTGGATCTCGGCTATGTCGGGTTCTACGCGGTCGGCGGCTATACGTACGCGATGCTGAACCAGTACTTCGGGCTGTCGTTCTGGGAGTGCCTGCCGATCGCGGCCATCGCGGCGGCGACGTTCGGCTTCCTGCTGGGCTTCCCGGTGCTGCGCCTGCGCGGCGACTATCTCGCGATCGTGACGCTCGGCTTCGGCGAAATCATCCGCCTGCTCGCGAACAACCTGACGAGCCTCACGGGCGGCCCGGACGGCATCTCGAGCATTCCGAAACCGACGGTGTTCGGCTTCGAGATGGCGCGCAGCGCGAGCGTCGAAGGCGCGAAGACTTTCCATGAACTGATCGGGCTGGAATACAGCGGCGAGCACATGGTGATCTTCCTGTACCTGATCGCGCTGGTGCTGGTCTGCTTCACGCTGTTCGTGACGAGCCGCCTGATCCGCATGCCGATGGGCCGTGCGTGGGAAGCGCTGCGCGACGACGAGATCGCGTGCCGTTCGCTGGGCCTGAACCCGACGCGCATCAAGCTGTCGGCGTTCACCCTCGGCGCGGCGTTCGCGGGCATCGGCGGCGCGTTCTTCGCGGCGCGCCAGGGCCTCGTGAATCCTGAATCGTTCACCTTCATCGAATCGGCGCTGATCCTCGCGATCGTCGTGCTCGGCGGGATGGGCTCGCAACTCGGCGTGATTCTCGCGGCGATCCTGCTGACCGTGCTGCCGGAAGTCGCGCGCGGCTTCGCCGAGTACCGGATGCTGATCTTCGGTCTCGTGATGGTGTTGATGATGATGTGGCGTCCGCAGGGCCTGCTGCCCGCGAGCCGTCCCCACGTGGAGCTGCCGCAATGAGCGCGAATGCAGAACTGTTGAAGGTCGCCGGGCTGCAGATGCGCTTCGGCGGGTTGCTCGCGGTGGACGGCATCGATTTCGACGTGCGCCGCGATGAGGTGTTCGCGATCATCGGGCCGAACGGCGCGGGCAAGACCACGGTGTTCAACTGCGTCGGCGGCTTCTACAAGCCGACGGGCGGCGACGTCGTGCTCGACGGCCACGCGATCGCCGGGCTGCCGAGCCACAAGATCGCGTTGAAGGGCCTGGTGCGCACGTTCCAGAACATCCGCCTGTTCAAGTCGCTGACCGTCGTTGAGAACCTGCTCGTCGCACAGCACCGCAAGGTGAAGGCGGGGTTGCTGCACGGCCTGTTCGCGACGCCCGCGTATCGTCACGCGGAGAAGGAGGCGCTCGAACGCGCGGCCGTGTGGCTCGACCGGATGGGGCTGACGGCGGTGGCCAACCGCCAGGCCGGCACGCTGTCGTACGGGCACCAGCGGCGTCTGGAGATCGCGCGCTGCATGATCACCGAGCCGCGCCTGCTGATGCTCGACGAGCCGGCGGCCGGCCTCAACCCGCAGGAGAAGATCGAGCTGCAGCACCTGATCGACAAGCTGCGCCGCGAGTTCGGCGTATCGGTGCTGCTGATCGAACACGACATGAGCCTCGTGATGGGCGTATCGGATCGCATCCTCGTGATGGAGCACGGCCGGCCGATCGTGATCGGCACGCCGGAAGCGGTCCGCAACGACCCGCGCGTGATCAAGGCGTATCTGGGGGAAGAGTGATGCTGAAGCTGGAACAGGTCCATACGCACTACGGCGCGGTCGAGGCGCTCGCGGGCGTGTCGATCGAGGTGAACAAGGGCGAGATCGTCACGCTGATCGGCAGCAACGGCGCCGGCAAGACGACGCTGATGATGACCGTGTGCGGCACGCCGCGCGCCTCGTCGGGCCGCGTGCTGTTCGAGGGCAAGGACATCACCGCGATGTCGACGCACCAGATCATGCGGCAGGGGATGGCGATCTCGCCGGAAGGGCGGCGCGTGTTCCCGAGCCTGACGGTGCTCGAGAACCTGAAGATGGGCGGCTTCTTCGCGAGCCGTCACGAGATCGACGACGGCATCGAGCACGTGTTCAAGCTGTTTCCGCGCCTGAAGGAACGCGCGGCGCAGCGGGCCGGCACGATGTCGGGCGGCGAGCAGCAGATGCTGGCGATCGGCCGCGCGCTGATGAGCAAGCCGCGCCTGCTGCTGCTCGACGAGCCGACGCTCGGCCTCGCGCCGCTCGTGATCGCGCAGATCTTCGACATCATCCGCACGATCCGCGACGAAGGCGTCACGGTGTTCCTCGTCGAGCAGAACGCGAACAAGGCGCTCGGTGTGGCCGATCGCGGCTACGTGCTCGAAACGGGGCGCGTGGTGCTCGCCGATACGGGCGCGAACCTGCTCGCGAACGACCGCATCAAGCAGGCGTACCTCGGCGGTTGATGCCGAAAGCCGCCGGCCTGCAACGGGCCGGCGGCGCTTCTGTTTTGCTTTCTCTTGCAAGGCCGGTTCCCGGCCTTGTCTTCACAGTCCGATCCTGAACGTGCTTTTCAGTACGTCGCGCAGATGCAGCGCGGCGCGATTGCTGTCGTCCGTCAGGATGGTGATCAGGTGCGGCGGGAGATCGGGCAGCACGATCCCGGCGACGTGGCTCGTCAGGTTGCCGGATACGCGATCGTGTTCGATGAGGCCGACCGCGAGGCCGTTGGCGATACATGCCTCGACCGCCGGCGAGCTGGCGCTTTCGAGCAGCATCCGGTGCGCGATCTTCGCCTTCCTCAGCGCGTTCAGCGCGGTGTCGCGGTACGGGCAGCCCTGCAATTGCACGGCGATCGGCAGCGGCGCATCGGGATTGAACTTGAAGGTCCGCGCGGCGACCCACACCGGATGGGTCTTGCTGAGCAGCTCGCCGTGCGGCGGCACTTTCTGCACCACGGCGATCGTGATGTCCAGCTGGCCGCGCGAGAACAGCGACTGCAGTTCTTCGCTGGAGCGCGCTTCGACGGTCAGCTCGAGCAGCGGCCGGTCGGCGGCGAAGCGCGGCAGGAATTCCGCCATGAAGTGTGCGGCGTACGAATCGGGGATGCCGAGCCGCAACTTGCCGGTCAGTATCTGCGGCGACAGCGATTCGACGAGCCGGTCGTGGCTCAGCAGAAACTCGGTGGTGTCGCTGAGCAGCTTGTGGCCGTACTGCGTGAGTTCGACGGCCTGGTTGTTCCGCGTAAACAAGCGCTGCGCAACCATTTCCTCGAGCTTCTGAATCTGCGCCGTGACCGACGACGGGCTGCGATTCACATGAGCGGCCGCATCCTTGAAGCGGCCGAGCTTCGCGACGGCGTGGAAGGTACGCAGCAGGTCGACGTCCAGGGTGCGCGGCATGATTTGGTTTTTCCGAATCAGTGATTCAGGTAATGTCGATTGACGGAATTATTGGGCATCCCATATTCTCGGTCAACAGGCAGACAACGGCAGGCAGCCGGCCGGGCGTTGCACGTATCCGGGGAACGATTCATGTCGATCAACGATTTCGTTGTAGATGCATTGGTGCGGGACAGGAAGCTGAAGGCCGAGTCGGTATGGACGGTCGAGAATCACGAAAAATATTCGACGCTCAGGCACGGCGACGATGACGCGAGGAGAAGGGAAGCAGGGCGCGAGGTGTTTTCGCTGATGCGGAACCTGAACGAGCTGGGCGTGCGGAGCCCCGCGCTGTGCGCGGACCGCGACGGCAACGGTTCGTTGCGCGAAGCGATCGGCAAGTTGAGCGAGCGGCTCGCGACGTTGTCGCGCGGCCGCGATGTGCATTACATCGAGCTCGGGCCGGAGCCGGTCAAGACGACCGAACTCGTGAAGGCCGTCAGCGGTGGCGGCCCGGACCATCTGCGCTACACGGCCGTCGACATCAACGAGTCGTCGGAAGACGCGATGCGGCACGCGATCATGCCGTTCCTGAAAACGCCCGGCTGTTTCAACTACATCGCCGACGATTACCGGAACGTGCAATGGAACCACATCGACGTGGGCCAGGACGTGACGTTCATCACGATGCTCGGGTTCCAGGAGGGCAATGAATTGCCGGTGACGATCGGCCGGCTCATCCGCAATCTCGGCGGCAAGTCGACCTACGTCGTGTCGGAGATGCAGTTGCTGGTCGAGGGGCGCGAAGAGCCCATCTACAACTTCTACCAGAACGAGAACATGGTGCGGTTCTCCGAAGTCGTCAGCCGGCAGCAGGGCTTCGAGCCGCTCGGCAAGCACCATGTGTCGATCGTCCGGCTCAATCTGCTCGGCGACCAGTTCCATGTGGCGGTCACGCTGCAACCCGTTTCGAAAGCGGGGGCCGACGGGCATCTGATCACCAACGTCTGCCTGAAATACACGCCTGAGCAATTCCGCCACGTCCGCCATAGCCACGCCAATTGCCGCGTGATCGACGAGCTGCACAGCGGCGACGGCAGCGTCGTGTACCAGATCGCCCAGTTCAAGGGCTGAATGCCGCAACCACGACAGCGAGGCACGCGATGAACAAGGGAAATGCATTGCCGGTGTTTGCGCGAGGCTTCGATCGGGTGAGGCTCGCGCTGCAGACGTCGCTGTCCGGCGGCGCGAACGTCGACAGCACGCTGGATGCCGTGACGGAACCGATGCGCTGGAGCAGCGTCTGCCTGCGCGATGGCTATGAAGTGCGATACCGGCGCAACCTTGACGATCTCGGCTATCGCGATGTGCCGATGCGCGGCACGCGCTCGGATGCGCTCAATGCGGTGTGCCATCTTCGCGGATTGTTTTCCGACGAAGCGGTTCATGCGTTGCGCGAGATCGGCCGCGCGCTGGAGCGCAGCGCGTCGAGCAGCAACTGGATCATCTCGAAGCGCGTGCGTGCGGTGACGGAGCGCTCGCGGTTCATCGACGACATGATGCACGACCGCGCGTTCCTGCTGAGGATGTCGCGTCTGGCCGGTGTGCCGCTGATTCCGTATCCGATGGTCAATGCGCGGTCGCAGTTCAACTACTACTACCCGATGGACCAGCGCGACGGCAAGGAGCAGCTGGGCATGTGGCACACCGACGGCACCAGCTTCGTGCTGAACATCGTGCTGTCGGATCGATCCGACTACGAGGGCGGAAACTTTCTGTTCTACGAATCGACTGCCGAGACGTTCGACCGCCACGATCGCGAGCGCCGGCATGTGAAGACCGCGAATCTGGACACGGCGGGCGACGCGCTGCTCATCTACGGCAGCAAGCTGTTCCATGGCGTCGAACCGGTCGAGTCGGGGCGGCGCATGTCGCTGGTGCTGTCGTTTCATTGCCCGTATACGCGGGAGGACGACAACGGGTTCTGGCATCTCGCGTCCGACGACGGCATCCCGCGCACGATCGTCAACTGGCTGGCGCTGCAGCGCGCGCTCCGGGACGACGCCGAACTGCAGTACCTCCGCCTCGGGCTCGAACCGATTCGCCCCGAGGATCTGGAAGACCAGCGCCTGTCCCCGGCAACTTACTGAGAGCCGTCGCCCCATGCAGCTATTCCTGCTCCAGCTCGTTTTCGTGTTGTCGTGGAGTTCCGGCTTCATCGGCGCCAAGCTCGGCGCGGAGACGGCCGGGGCGTTCAACCTGCTGTTCTGGCGGTTCCTGCTCGTCACGCTGTGTCTGGCGATCGTCCTCAACCGGCAGCTCGGGCGCCTGACGTGGGAGAAGCTTCGCTATCACGCGGTGATCGGCTTCCTGTCGCAGTTTCTCTACCTGACCTGCGTGTATATCGCGATTCAGCATGGCCTGCCGCCGGGCATCGCCGCGATCGTCGCCGCGTTGCAGCCGCTCATCACCGCGGCGATGACGTCGCTCGAAGGCAGCGAGCGCAGCGGGGCGCGGCAGTGGGCCGGGCTCGTCGTCGGGTTCGTCGGCGTGGGCATCGTGATCGGCGGGCAATATGCGCTGCCGGCCGGGTCGGTCGGGCTCGTCATGTACCTGCTGCCGCTGGTGTCCGCGCTGGGGCTGTCGATCGCGACGATCTATCAGCGGCGCCGCGCGCTGACGGCCGCGCGCAGCAACGAGGACGGATTGTTCCTGCCGCTGTTCGTGCAGGGCTGCGTGAGCCTCGTGCTGTTCGCGGCGTGCGGGATCGCCACGGGCAACCTGCATGTGCCGACCCAGCCGAACGTGTGGGTCTCCGTCGTGTGGCTGACGGTGTTCTCGACCTTCGTCGCCTACCTGTCGTTGTGGGCGCTGCTCAAGCGCATGCCCGCGACGCGCGTGGCGACCCTCGTCTATCTCGAGCCGCCCGTGACGCTGATGTGGGCCGCGTGGATGTTCGGCGACCGGATCGAGGTGACGACCTATCTCGGCATCGTGGTCGTCGCGATTGGCGTGTGGCTGGCCGGCAAGCACGTGGAGCGGCCCGCGCGGGCGCGGCGGGCGAACATGGAGGCGGCCGGCCGCTGACGCACTGGTCGCGCGCGCGGTTCCGGTGTAGCGTCGCGGTACTGTCATGCCCCGCGAAGGAACCCGATGAAAGTCAAACGGATCGTCGCCAATGTCGACACCCGATCAGTCGACGACGCAAAGCGCTTCTACCAACGGATCTTTGGCCTTGACCTGCTGATGGATCACGGCTGGATCGCGACCTACGGCAACGCCGAGCAGATGGACGTGCAGATCAGCTTCGCATCGGAGGGTGGGGCGGGCACGCCGACGCCCGATCTGTCGATCGAGGTCGACGACGTCGATGAAGCGCTCGCACGCGTGCAGGCGGCCGGGATTCCGGTCGAATACGGCCCGGCGGACGAGCCGTGGGGCGTGCGGCGGTTCTATGTGCGCGATCCGTTCGGCAAGCTCGTCAACGTGCTGGCGCATCGCTGATTCCGGCGTGCATCGTGGTGGGCTGCGTCGTGACCGGCAACGCCTGGGCATGGCGGACGGCGTGCCGATCGCAGTCAATGTGTAGCCAGATCGGCTTCGAGCCTAGCCAAATGTGCTGCATCCGGGCAAACCGTCCGAATCGATACAAAACCGGCAACGCGGGCGGTATCTTGTAGTCGAACGCGCTGCGTCAGGCATGCAACGCGCGCCCCTTCACCGCCTTTCCTACGGCCGTCTCCGGCCCGTGCAACGCCAGCCCGACGAAGTCGGGATTCTCCGCACCGCCTGCCCGAAACACGTCGCGGTCGGCCACACGGCGGCATCCTGTCGATCCTTCGTCCCGCCCCATGATAAGATCGCGCGCTTTCTGCGCCGGCACCGTCTGCACGACGGCCGCGGGCGGTCAACGAACCCGCGAGGATGGCATGTCCCAGATCATCGTCGAAGGCCTGGCGAAGACCTACCGCATCGCCGAGCGGCAACCCGGCATGCTCGGCCTGTTGCGCCGCCGCTGGCGTGAAGTCGAAGCGCTCAAGGACGTCAGCTTCAGCCTGCAGCGCGGCGAACTGCTCGGTTTCATCGGCCCTAACGGAGCCGGCAAGTCGACCACCATCAAGATCCTGTCCGGCATCCTGCGGCCGACCGCCGGCAAGGTGATCATCGACGGCCGCGTGCCGTTCGACGACCGCATCGCGCACGTCGCGCGCATCGGCGCGGTGTTCGGGCAACGCAGCCAGTTGTGGTGGGATCTGCCCGTCATCGACGGCTTCGACCTGCTGCGCGACATCTATCGCGTCGATCCCGGCGCGTACCGGCGGACACGCGACGCGCTCGTCGCGATGCTGCGCCTCGACAGCCTGCTCCACCAGCCGGTACGCCAGTTGTCGCTCGGGCAACGGATGCGTGCCGAAATTGCCGCGGCGCTGCTGCATGAGCCGCCGATCCTGTTTCTCGACGAACCGACCATCGGCCTCGATGCGCCGTCGAAGCTCGCGGTGCGCGAATTCGTCAAGACGCTGAATCGCGAGCGCGGTGTGACTGTGTTGCTGACGACGCACGACATGCACGACATCGAGGCGCTCGCGGAGCGCGTGATCGTGATCGGGCACGGCCGCGTGCTGGCCGACCAGACGTTCGACGCGCTGCGCGCCGGCGTGCTGTCCGACCGCCGCATCCTGGTCGATTTCGCCAACGAAGCACCGGCACTCGACATCGCCGGGACGCAGTTGCTGCGACGCGAGGGGCGCACGGTCGAGCTCGCGTTCGATCCGGGCGTCATCGGTGCGCCCGCGCTCGTCGCGCGCATCGCGGCCGAGCATGCGGTCGAGGATATCCGTGTCGAGCAGCCGGCGATCGAGGAGGTCATCGCGCGCTTCTATCGCCTGCACGGCGCGACGGAAGCGTAAGCCGATGGACGCCCTGCGCCCGTACGCCGCGGCCTTTTCGGCACGCTTCAAGACCCTGCTCCAGTATCGCGCGGCCGCCCTCGCGGGCTTCACCACGCAATGCTGGTGGGGGGCGCTCAAGGTGATGATCTACGCGGCGTTCTATCGTCACGCCACGCACGCGCACGCGCACGCGTCGATGACGCTCGAACAGGTGACGACCTACACATGGATCGCGCAGGCGATGTTCGCGCTGCTGCCGTGGGCCGGCGACCCCGACGTCGCGGCGGCGGTGCGGACTGGCGCGGTCAGCTATGACCGGCTGCGCCCGGTCGATACCTACACGTGGTGGTACGTGCGGGCGATGGCGTGGATGAGCGCGCGGGCGTTGCCGCGCGTCGTGCTGATGTTCGTCGCGGCGGCGATCGCGCTGCCGCTTGCCGGTTTCGGCGAATGGGCCTGGCAGCCGCCGGCGGATGCCGCGCGGGCCGTGCTGTTCGTCGTGTCCGTGTTGCTGATGATCGGGCTCGCCGCCGCCTTCGTGATGCTGCTCAACCTGTGCATCGCCGCGACGCTGACCGATCGCGGGATCAACACGCTCGCGCCCGCGTTCGTGATCCTGTTCTCGGGCAACCTGATTCCGCTCGGCCTGTTTCCGGACTGGCTGCAGCCGCTGCTGATCGCCCAGCCGTTCGCGGGGATGCTCGACATCCCGTCGCGGATCTATATCGGCACGCTGAGCGGGGGCGCCGCCTGGGCCGGGCTCGCGCTGCAGGCGTTCTGGATCGCCGCCTTCGTCACGCTGGGGCGCATCGCGCTGCACCGCGTGATGTCGCGGCTTCACGTGCAGGGAGGCTGAGCCGATGAATGCCGCTCGCCTGCTGTCCCGCTACTTCGCGACCTCGATCCGCGCCCAGCTCCAGTATCCGGCGTCGAGCCTGATGCTCTGCGCTGGCACGTTCCTGACGACCATCATCGAGCTGGCCGGCATCTGGGCGCTGTTCGACCGCTTCGGCAACGTGCAGGGCTGGCGTTTCGGCGACATCTGCATGTTCTTCGGGATGGTCAGCGTCAGCTTCGCGATCGCCGATTTCATCAGCCGCGGGTTCGACGTGTTCGGCAGCGATTTCATCCGGACCGGCGATTTCGACCGCCTGCTGCTGCGCCCGCGCACGGCCACGCTGCAACTGATCGGCCATGACTTCCGGTTGCGCGTGATCGGGCGGTTGCTGCAGGGCATCGTCGTGCTGGTCGTCGCGACGCGCGCGCTCGATTTCGACTGGAACGCCACGTCGATCGCGCTGGCCGTGTGGACGATCGCCGGCGGCGTCGCGCTGTTCTTCGGGCTGATGGTGCTGCAGGCAACGCTCGCGTTCTGGACCGTCGAAAGCCTGGAAATCGTCAATGTCGTCACGTATGGCGGCGTGCAGGCCGCGCAGTTTCCGATCAGCCTCTATGCGGGCTGGCTCCGCCATTTCCTGACGTTCGTCGTGCCGATCGCGTGCATCGCGTATTTCCCGGTGCTGGCGATCCTCGGCAAGCCCGACCCGCTCGGCGCGCCGAGCTGGTTCCTGCCGCTCGCGCCGGCGGTCGCGTTCGTGTTCCTGGGCGCGTGCTTCGTCGCGTGGCGGTTCGGCGTGCGCAAATATACGTCGACGGGGACCTGAGCGACGCGCCCTGCCTGTTCGTCTCGCGCAACGGGCTCGGGCGCCGGCGCGTGTCGATCGATCCGGGAATCCGGAAACACGGGGCGCAGGTCGCGGGGCAGGGCGTGCGGATGCGCATCATGTTTCGTTCGTCGCCGCCTGTTCGTCGCGTGCATATTGCGCGGGCGGCCGGCCGACGTGGCGCGTGAACGCGACGCTGAAAGTGCTCGCCGAACTGTAGCCCACGCGCCCCGCGATCTCGGCGATGCGGCCCTCGTTGCGGCGGAGCAGATCCTTCGCGAGCGCCATGCGCCACGTCAACAGGTATTCCATCGGCGCGAGGCCGACCGCGCGGCTGAAGCGTTCGAAAAAGGTCGAGCGCGACAGCGCGGCCTCTTTCGCCAGCTCGACGATCGTCCACGGATGCGCGGGGCGTTCGTGCATGCGGCGGATCGCGGCGGCCAGCCGGCTGTCGGCGAGCCCGCGCACGAGGCCGGGCGACGCGTTCGTGCCGGACGTGAAGCGCAGCGCCTCGATCAGCAGCACTTCCAGCAGGTGCGCCAGCACGATGTCGCGCGCGGGGCGCTGGGCCCGCGATTCGTCGCGCACGAGTTGCACGAGCGTGGTCAGTCGCGGTTCGCCGCGTACGTGCACGAATCGGGGCAAGAGCGAAATCAGCAGCGATGCGTCTGACGAACCGAAGGTGCAGTTGCCGGCCATCATCCGCGTGTCGACCGGGTTGGCGGGATCGCCGATCCGGAATTCGCCGGGGTCGAGTTCGACCGGCGGGGCGGTTTCGACCCCGGGCGGTGGTGGTTCGAGGCTGGACATCGCGACGCCGTACACCGCCGGAATCAGCATGAAATCGCCGGGCAGCAGTTCGATCGGCGCATGCCCGTCGATCGCGATCCGGCACCCGCCGTCGAGGATCGCGCAATAGAACGGCTCGCCCGCGACCGTGCGGCTGATCGACCACGGGCTCGCGCCGCGAATGTATTTGGCGTGCCGCGCACCCGGTTGCAGCAGCGTCACGACTTCGGTCAACGGGTCGATCATCGCCGGACTCTCGCAAATGAAAATCGGATTTTCGATTGTAGCGAATACGGATCCGGCCATCTATCGTACGAACACATGCTCAACACGTCACAGGAGTGAGTTCGCATGAAGACCGTATTGATCACCGGCTGTTCCTCCGGCTTCGGCCTCGAGATTGCCCGCTATTTCCTGGCCCGCGACTGGCAGGTCGTCGCGACGATGCGTACGCCGCGCGAGGACGTGCTGCCGCCGTCGGCGCACCTGCGCGTGCTGGCGCTCGATGTCACGAACCCCGACAGCATCCGCGCGGCGATCGACGCCGCCGGCCCGATCGACGTGCTCGTCAACAATGCGGGTTTCGGCGCGGCCGCACCGGCCGAACTGATGCCGCTCGACACCGTGCGCGCGCTGTTCGAGACCAACACGATCGGCACGATCGCGGTGACGGAAGCGGTGCTGCCGCAGTTGCGCCGGCGCGGGGCCGGTGTGGTCGTGAACGTCACGTCGAGCGTCACGTTGAAGGTGCTGCCGCTGCTTGCCGCCTATCGCGCCAGCAAGGCGGCGGTCAATGCGTACACCGAATCGGTGGCGCTCGAACTCGAACCGTTCGGCGTGCGTGCGCGTCTCGTGCTGCCGGGCCGTGCGCCCGACACGCGTTTCGCCGACAACGCGCGCGCGCACATGCACGGCTTCGAGCACGAGGCTTATGCGGAATTCGTCGCGGCGACCTTCGCGCGCCTGGTCGACGAATCCGCGCCGATCACCCATGCGCAGGACGTTGCCGAAGCCGTGTGGCGCGCGGCGACCGATCCCTCGTGCCCGATGCGCATTCCGGCGGGCGCCGATGCCATCGCGTGGGCGGCCGAAGCGGGTTGAGGCTCGCCAGCATGGGCGCGAACGGGCTAAACGACGACCGGATCAGGCAGGTTTGTTTGCGCGAGTGAGGCGGGATGCCACCGGCTTGCAACGGGCCGGCGGTGCGGTGGTATGCACGTATGTGCATGCATCACGGACGGATGCCGTCCGTGTGTTTCAACGGGTCGCGCTCGGCATGAAAGAACGCCGGGCGCGCTTCTGCTCGCTGCCGGTCCATCCGTCGGCCATGCATGGTCGCGCCAGCTACCCCCCACCCGATACACGAGCGACCATGCCGAGCCGGACATCGGCTGCTACTGACCGCCTTCGTACAACTGGTTGAGACGCTGAAGATCCCCCGACTTCTGCATGCGCAGGTATTCCTCCTTGACTTGCGCGCGCGTGAGCCCGGTCGGCCCACCCGCCTGCGAACCGGCGCTGGGCATGCTGCCCATCGACGTCGCGCTGATCGCCGAGTCGGACGGCTTGCTCGACGCTGCCGCGGCGCCATCGTCCTGTGCCCGGGCGAGTCCTGACGCACCCAACACACAAATGACGGCCAGTGCCGCCTTGACCATGCTCTTCATCGTGACACCCCACATGAAAAAGCAATGCAACAACCACGACGCGGATTCCGTATCGTCCGCGTACGTCGACGTTCCGCATGCGTGCGGTTGCCCGCACGCGTCACGTCGGTCCTCCCCCGGCAATTCCCCAAGGTTTTACGGCGACTGACGCACCGGCCTGCGCAGATTCGCGCGATGGTTCTGTCGCGCGTGTCGAGTCGTCTTGTGCGCGTTTGATTCGCGCATCGTGAATCGCGTCATTCCGCCGCCATGGCATCGCGCCGGGCAAATACCCGATGCCGAACGCAGGAGTGGGTTCGTCACGCGAATGCAGCCGGAATGGCGAAATGATAGAACTCGCATGCCGGTTTAACGCCCTCCTGAAAGGGGGTAATTGCCGTCGTTGTCATGTGGAGTGCCTACACTGGACAGACATCGCGGAACGTATGAAGTCGAGCTTCTCACCGCGGCCCGCGAGCGAATCCGGTGCATGTTCGAGGAGCGCAGTCATGTCTGACAAACACGTCGCGCTTGCGAGTCATATTCGTCGGCTCTGTTCGCTTGCCGTCGAGCCGCATCTCGTCATTCCTCATGTGATTGAGGCGACCCGGCATATCGTCGGCGCCGATTGGGGCATGTTCTTCTATGCCGACGAACACTACGCCGTGTCGGACGTGTGCAGCGAAAACGAGGTGGTCTATACGCTGTTGCCGACGTATTTCGCGAACATCCACAACACGTCGCGGCAGGAGGTGCTGGGCATCACGTTTTCCGATGCGATGCGCCGCGGGCGCGGTTTCGACAACAGCGCGCACTACGACCGTGCATTGCTGTCGAGCGACATGTATGCGGACCTGTGGCGGCCGGTGTCGATGCGCCACTGCCTCGAGCTGACCGCGACGGACGGCGTGCGCGGCTGGGGCAGTCTGCTGCTGTCGCGTGCACCGGGTTGCCGTCCGTTCTCGGAGAAGAACCATCGCGACATCGAACCCGTGGCGCGGCATCTGGCCCATGCACTGTCGCGGCCCGTGCAGCCCACGCTGCACGAATCGGAATGCAGCGAGTCCGCGATCATGGTGGTCGACGACGATGGCCGGCTCCTGCTGCACAACGCGGACAGCATCCGAATGCTGTCGCTCGCGACCGGCGAGCCGCTCGCGTTCTACCATCACGAACGCTTGCCGGACTGGCTCGCGCCGCTGCGGTCGAACCTCAACCGGATCTGGCTCGGCTACCCGGCGCCACCCGCGATGCTCGAGCATCGCAACCAGGCGGGGCGTTTCCGCTTCAAGGCCTATCGATGTACCGACGCGGCCGCGTTGCAACGCGATGCCGCGATCGTGATCTACATCGAACACTTTCCGCCGCTCAGGCTGACGGTCGAACGCCTTGGTTTCGTGTTCGGCCTGACCGAGCGACAACGCGAACTCTGTGTGCAGCTCGTGCTGGGCCGCTCGCACAGCGAGATTGCGCGCGACTTCGCGCTGCGCGACAGCACGGTCGTCGATCATGTTCGCAAGATCTATCGCCGGCTCAACGTACACAATCACGACGAATTGCGCAGCGTGTTTCGGGCCGGGCGGCTCGACTAGGTTTCGGGGCGCCCGGCGTTGCGCCTGGTGCTCCGTTACAGTGCGCGCCGGATCGCCTGCTCGAGCAACGACAACCCGAGATCGATCTCCGCTTCGCTGACGGTCAGCGGCGGCGCGATCCGGAACACGCCGCCCATGCCGGGCAACTGCACGATGTTCATGCTGAGCCCGAGGTTCATGCATTCGCGCGTGATCTTCGCGCCGAGCCCGTCCGCCGGTTCCTTCGTGCGGCGATCCTTGACGATTTCGACGCCGAGCAGCAGCCCGCGTCCGCGCACGTCGCCGATGCAGTCGAAGCGTTCCATCAGGTCGAGCAGGCCGCGCCGGAGCCGGTCACCCATCACGTTCGCCCGTGCGACGAGCCCCTCGCGCTGCACGACGTCCAGCACGCGCAGGCCGACGGCCGCGGGCAGCGGGTCCGACACGTGCGTCGTGTAGAACAGGTAGCCGAGTTCGTGCGCGCGTTCCTCGATGGCCGCGGACGTCACGATCGCCGCGAGCGGCAGCCCGGCGCCGAGCGTCTTCGACAGCGTCAGGATGTCGGGCGTCACGCCGTCGCGCTGGCACGCGAACATCGTGCCGGTGCGCCCGACGCCGGTCTGCGCCTCGTCGAGGATCAGCAGCATCCCGCGTTCTTCGCACTTGCGCTTGACCGCCGCCATATAGCCTTCCGGCAACTCGATGATCCCGCCCGAGCTGAGGATCGGCTCCGCGATGAAGGCCGCGAGGTTGCCGCTCGACTGGCGATCGATCAGGTCGAACGCATAGTCGAGTTCGGCCAGATAGTCGTAGGTGCCGTTGCGCTCGAAGCGCGGCCGGTACGTGAACGGCGCCGGAATCGCGAACGAGCCGACGGCCGCCGGGCCGACGCCCTTGCGCCCGGCGCTGTACGTGGCCGACGCGGCCGCGCCCGTCATCCCGTGCCACGACTGCGCGAAGCCGACGATCTCGTACTTGCCGGTGACGAGCTTCGCCATCCGGATCGCGGCTTCGTTCGATTCCGCGCCGGTGCTGAGCAACAGCGCGCGATCGAGCCCGGCGGGCGTGACGTCGGCGAGGCGCGTCGCGAGGTCGACGACCGGCCGCGACAGCATCCCGCTGAACAGATGGTCGAGCTTGCCCGCGTATTCGCCGATCACGGACACGATCTCCGGATGGCTGTGGCCGAGCACCGCGCTCATCTGGCCCGATGTGAAATCGAGGATCGCGCGGCCGTCCGCGTCGTATACGAAGCTGCCTTTCGCGCGCTCGATGATCAGCGGCTCGAACGTGCCGCCGTAGCGGACCAGGTGCTGCCTGGCGTTGCGCCAGAAGGTCGGGTCGTCGTTCAGGGACATCGGGCGTCTCCAGACAAGAGGCAAGGGGCAAAGGGCCAAGGGTCGCTTGCAGTCTAGGCGCGCGTCTGGTTTGATGGAAACGAATAGTTCTTATGCAAGGTAGAAAAGGAGCTAATACCTTGGCGCTTTCGCTCGAAATCGACCTGCTGCGCTCGTTCGTCGTGATCGCCGAGGTGCGCGCGCTCAGCCGCGCGGCCGCACGCGTCGGCCGGACCCAGTCCGCGCTCAGCCAGCAGATGAAGCGGCTCGAGGAGGTCGTCGACCAGCCGCTGTTCCAGCGCACCGGGCGCGGCGTGGTGCTGACCCACCCGGGCGAGCGGCTGCTCGTGCATGCGCAGCGCATCTTGCGGCTGCACGACGAGGCGATGGCCGACCTGTGCGGCACGGGGTTGTCGGGGACGATCCGCTTCGGCTGCCCGGACGATTACGCGGAGGTCTGGCTGCCGTCGCTGCTGCGGCAGTTTTCGAGCCAGCATCCACAGGCGATCGTCGAAGTCGTGTGCGGGCCGACGCCGCGACTCGTCGAGCAGCTGGAGAAACGCGCGGTCGATCTGGCGATGATTTCATTGCCGGACGACGGCGCGAACGACGACATCATTCGCCGCGAGCAACTGGTGTGGATCGGCTATCCGGGGCTCGAACCCGCGCATTTCGATCCGTTGCCGCTGGCGCTGTCCGATCGCGACACGCTCGATCACCTCGCGGCCTGCGACGCGCTGGATCGCGCGGGCCGCGAATATCGCGTCGCATATGCGAGCAGCAGCCTCGCGGGGCTGATCGCGCTGGTGCGTTCGGGGCAGGCGTTCGCGGTGATGACGCAGACGGCGGTGCCGGCCGACCTGGCGATCGTCACCGGCGATCCGCGTCTGCCGCCGTTGCCGGCCGTGGGCATTACGCTGAAGTTCGATCGCAAGCGGCCGTCGCATCTGACGGCGGCGTTCGCCGAGCATATCCGGAACGCGTTGCCGTTGCTGTGATGTCGTGAGGGGCGCCGGCAATCGTCGCCCTCGATTGATTTCTCCATTTTCACTTCTCTGGCGACTTGCCACTCGAAAAGCAAACGTTTGCCTGTGATTTATCGTCGCGCTGATTCAAGCGAAGTCGCGCGCGAGCAATCCGGGGCAGGGCGATAAATCGGAATCCTGTGTAATTTTTTCATTTCATCAGATGAATTCTCGGTTCACATGTTTACATCGATGACGCAACATCCCGATAAAGGCACGGTAATTGTCAATCATTGTAAAAAATAAGAAAACGACAACAAAAAATTTCAAATTATGTGTATTAATTCTGTGAAATTCCACGAGGCCAACGACGGATTCAATACGGCCTGCGAATCGATTTTGAAGAGGCAATCGAATACCGTGCCCGCCATGGGTTTGGCGATTTATTCTCGGGGGAATCGCAGTGAATCGCAGCTATCGGAGCATCTGGAGCGAAGCGCTCGGAACGTGGGTCGCAGTTGCAGAGATCGTTAAATCTCGCGGAAAAAAGTCTCGCGGGGGAGTGTCGATACGGAATGACGGAATTGAGAAGTCTGGGAAATTATATGAATCAGACGCGCTGAGAATAATAGGTATATCCGTTATTCTTTTTCCGTGCTTCGTTGTTCCTGCCTATGCCCAACAGTTCATCGTTAACGATAACGGTGACACCGGGTGTTATCGAATTAACGATGGAGGCCTGGTCGGGCAGACAGGCGGGAGTTCCGCGTGCAACACAGCCAGCCAGACCGCTGTCATGGTGAACAGCGGCAGCCTGATCGTGGGTGGAACGAACGGCACGGGCGCGATCGGCGGGTTGCCGACGTCGACGGGCGGGACGACGACGGCAGGCGGATCAACCGCAAATGCATATGGTTTCTATGTGCTGTCGAATGGCGCGTACATCAACGGTGGGACGAACGGCACCAACATCGTCGGGGCCGTCCAGGTGTCGGGCCTGGCGTCATTGAATGGCGGCGCGAGCCTCAACAACCAGAAAATCACCAATCTCGCTCCTGGTACGGTGTCCGCGGCGAGCACGGATGCGGTGAATGGCAGCCAGCTTGCGAGCCTGTCGACGTCGGCGTCGACGGGATTGTCTTCGGCGAACAGCTCGATCACGTCGCTGTCGACGTCTACGTCGACAGGGCTGTCGTCAGCCACCAGCTCAATTGGTTCGTTGTCGACGGGGCTCAGCTCGACGAATAGTTCGGTCACTTCGCTGTCGACCTCGACCTCGACGGGCTTGTCGTCGGCGAATAGCTCGATTACGTCGCTGTCGACGTCTACGTCGACAGGGCTGTCGTCAGCCACCAGCTCGATTGGTTCGTTGTCGACGGGGCTCAGCTCGACGAACAGTTCGGTGACTTCGCTGTCGACCTCGACATCGACCGGCCTGTCGTCGGCAAACAGCTCGATCACCTCGCTGTCGACTTCCACGTCGACGGGGCTGTCGTCAGCCACCAGCTCGATTGGTTCGTTGTCGACAGGGCTTAGCTCGACGAATAGTTCGGTGACGTCGTTGTCGACCTCGACATCGACGGGCCTGTCGTCGGCGAACAGCTCGATTACTTCGTTGTCAACCTCCACGTCGACGGGTCTCTCGTCGGCGAACAGCTCGATCACGTCGCTGTCGACCTCCACGTCGACAGGGTTGTCGTCAGCCACCAGCTCAATTGGTTCGTTGTCGACGGGGCTCAGCTCGACGAACAGTTCGGTGACGTCGTTGTCGACCTCGACCTCGACGGGCTTGTCGTCGGCGAACAGTTCGATCACATCGTTGTCGACTTCGACGTCGACGGGGCTCAGCTCGACGAATAGTTCGGTGACTTCGCTGTCTACCTCGACCTCGACGGGCCTGTCGTCGGCGAACAGCTCGATTACTTCGTTGTCGACTTCGACGTCGACGGGTCTCTCGTCAGCCACCAGCTCGATTGGTTCGTTGTCGACGGGGCTCAGTTCGACGAATAGTTCGGTGACTTCGCTGTCTACCTCGACCTCGACGGGCCTGTCGTCGGCGAACAGCTCGATTACTTCGTTGTCGACTTCGACGTCGACGGGTCTGTCGTCAGCCACCAGCTCGATTGGTTCGTTGTCGACGGGGCTCAGCTCGACGAACAGTTCGGTGACTTCGCTGTCTACCTCGACCTCGACGGGCCTGTCGTCGGCGAA
>NZ_JAAGPG010000194.1:0-14870 GCF_017104665.1 Burkholderia sp. Se-20378
TGTTGCGACGCGTCGGACAACACGGCCTCGACCGCGCGCTCGCGCATCGCGGTCTGGTCGGCGAGGCCCATCCCGTATGCCGACAGCACGCCCGCGAGCGGATGCGCGAACACCTGCGTCATCCCGAGCGCGTCGGCCACGCCGCACGCGTGCTGGCCGCCCGCGCCGCCGAACGTCGTCAGCACGTAGCGCGACACGTCGTGGCCGCGCTGCACGGAGATCTTCTTGATCGCGTTCGCCATGCTGCCGATCGCGATTTCCAGGAAGCCCTCGGCGAGCGCCTCGGGCGTCTCGCGCCGCCCGGTGGCCGCGTGGATCTCGTCGGCGAGCGCGGCGAACTTCGCGACCACGCCGTCGCGGTCGAGCGGTTCGTCCGCCTGCGGGCCGAACACGCGCGGGAAATGATCGGGCTGGATCTTGCCGAGCATCACGTTGCAGTCGGTCACCGTCAGCGGGCCGCCGCGCCGGTACGCGGCCGGCCCCGGGTTCGCGCCGGCCGATTCCGGCCCGACGCGCAGCCGCGCGCCGTCGAAGCCGAGCACCGAGCCGCCGCCCGCGGCAACCGTATGGATGCTCATCATCGGCGCGCGCATCCGCACGCCGGCCACCTGCGTCTCGAACACGCGCTCGAACTCGCCGTGATAGTGCGACACGTCGGTCGACGTGCCGCCCATGTCGAAGCCGATCACGCGCTCGAAGCCGGCCGCCTGCGCGGCGCGCACCATCCCGACGATGCCGCCGGCCGGGCCCGACAGGATCGCGTCCTTGCCCTGGAACGCGTCGGCGCGCGTCAGGCCGCCGCTGCTCTGCATGAACTGCAGGTTCACGCCCGGCATCTCGTGCGCGACCTGCTCGACATAGCGGCGCAGGATCGGCGACAGGTACGCGTCGACGACGGTCGTGTCGCCGCGCGACACCATCTTCATCAGCGGCGACACCTCGTGCGACACCGACACCTGCGTAAAGCCGATGCGGCGCGCCAGGTCCGCCAGCGCGCGTTCGTGCGCGGTGTAGCGATAGCCGTGGATCAGCACGATCGCGAGCGCACGCACGCCCGAGTCGAACACGCGGCGCAGCGATGCTTCGGCGCCCTGCGCATCGAACGGCACGACGATGTCGCCGTGCGCGCCGATGCGCTCGTCGATCTCGACGACGGTCTCGTACAGCGCGTCGGGCAGCACGATGTCGAGATCGAACAGCCTCGGCCGGTTCTGGTACGCGATGCGCAGCACGTCGTGGAAGCCGCGCGTCGTCGCGAGTGCGGTGCGTTCGCCCTTGCGTTCAAGCAGCGCGTTGGTCGCGACCGTCGTGCCCATCTTCACCATGTCGACGCACTCGGGCGTGATCGGCTCGCCGGCCGCGAGGCCGAGCAGGTGGCGGATCCCGGCCACGGCCGCGTCGCGGTACTGCTCGGGGTTCTCCGACAGCAGCTTGTGCGTGACGAGCGTGCCGTCGGGCCGGCGCGCGACGATGTCGGTGAACGTGCCGCCGCGGTCGATCCAGAATTGCCAGCGTGCGGCGTCGGAGGGAACGGGGGAAAGGTGTCGGTCAGTCATGATGTCGGGTCGATGCGTGTGGAATCGTAGGACGAGCGCCGCCGCACGGCGCGCGTCGCGCGCCGTGTCACGGGGTCGGTCAAAGGGGAATAAAACGAAGGGCGGAACGCCCCGCCGCTTACGCGGCGTCGAGTTCGCGGCCGCGGGTCTCGGGCAGCGTCAGCGCGGCGACGATCACCACGCCATACGCGGCGACCGCGAAGATGCCGATGCTCATGCCGAGCCCGTATTGCTTGGACAGCGCGCCGATCAGGAACGGGAACAGCGCACCGATCGCGCGGCCCACGTTGTAGCAGAAGCCCTGGCCGGAGCCGCGCACGCGGGTCGGGAACAGCTCGGTCAGGAACGCACCCATCCCCGAGAAGATGCCCGACGCGAAGAAGCCGAGCGGGAAGCCGAGCCACAGCATCGATGCGTTGGTCAGGTTCAGCGACGTGTACGCGAATGCGATCACCATCGAGCCGACCGCGAACAGGATGAAGTTCGGCTTGCGGCCGAGGCGGTCGGTCAGGTACGCGCTCGTCAGGTAGCCGACCCACGAGCCGAAGATGATCATCGCGAGATAGCCGCCGGTACCCATCACCGTGAGGTGCCGCTCGGTCTTCAGGAACGTCGGCAGCCACGTCGTGATCGCGTAGTAGCCGCCCTGCGCGCCCGTCGTCAGCAGCGCGGCGCGCAGCGTCGTCGTGATCAGCTTCGGCGCGAAGATCTCGGTGAGGCGCGGCGCATCGGCCACTTTCGCCTGCGCGGCCTTCTCCTTCTCGTAGACGTCCGGCTCCTTCACGTAGCGGCGGATCGCGACGACCAGCAGCGCGGGCGCGAGGCCGACGAGGAACAGCGCGCGCCATGCCTGCTCGGCCGGCAGCACCGAGAACAGCAGCGCATACAGCAGCGCGCACAGCCCCCAGCCGATCGCCCAGCCCGACTGCACGAGGCCGACCGCCTTGCCGCGATCGCGCGCGCGGATCACTTCGCCGATCAGCACCGCGCCGGCCGTCCATTCGCCGCCGAAGCCGAAGCCCATCAGCGCGCGCGCCGCGACCAGCTGGTGGTAGTTCTGCGCGAGCCCGCACAGCGCGGTGAACACGGCAAACCACAGCACGGTGAGCTGCAGCGTGCGCACGCGGCCGATCCGGTCGGACAGGATGCCGGCGATCCAGCCGCCGGCCGCCGACGCGAGCAGCGTGATCGTGCCGATGAAGCCCGCATCCGCGAACGAGATGCCCCAGGTCGCGACCAGCGTCGGGATCACGAACGACAGCATCTGCGTGTCCATCCCGTCGAGCATGTAGCCGACCTTGCAGCTCCAGAACGCGCGGCGCTCGCGCGGCTGCGCATCCCCGTACCACGAGAACAGGCCGTTGCGCTCGGGGCTCGCGGGCTCCGCGGCGTTCGCCGCGAGGGTCTTGCTTTCCATGGTGGTGCTCCTGTCGTTATGCGCCGTCAAATGGCAATCGTGCGTGCGGGTGGTCGTGCGGTTGGTCGTCGCCGCGGATCAGAATACGGCCAGCGACGCGTTCGTGATGTCGGTCATCAGCATGTGGCCGGGCGTATGCGCGATCGCGATCGGCAGCTTCGCGTCCATCAGCGCGGTTTGCGGCGTCACGCCGCACGCCCAGAACACCGGCAGCTCGCCGTCGCGGATCGTCACCGCGTCGCCGAATTCGGGGGCGTTCAGATCGGCGATGCCCAGTTCGCGCGGATCGCCGAGATGGATCGGCGCGCCGTGCACACCCGGAAACCGGCTCGTGATCTGCACCGCGCGGATCGCGTCGGCGCCGCGCATCGGCCGCATCGACACGACGAGCTGGCCGCCGAAGATCCCCGCGCGGCGATTCGGAATCGACGTGCGGTACATCGGTACGTTGCGCCCCTCCTCGACGTGGCGCAAGCCGATCCCTTCGCGGGCCAGCATGTCCTCGAACGAGAACGAGCAGCCGATCGCGAACACGACGAAATCGTCGCGCCACAGCGCTTCCAGCGACTCGACGCGCTCGGTCAGGCGGCCGTCGCGGTAGACGTTGTAGCTCGGCACGTCGGTGCGGATGTCGAGATCCTCGCCGAGCGCGTCGACCCGGAACGCGCCCGGTTCGCCGACGCCCAGCAGCGGACAGGCTTTCGGGTTCGCCTGGCAGAAACGCAGGAAATCGTGCGCGACCGCTTCGGGCAGGATCGCGAGGTTCGCTTGCGCGTACGGGCCGCAGTGGCCTGCGGTCGGGCCGCGGAACGCGCCGTGGCGCACGGACTGGCGGAATTCGGAAGGCGTCATGAGGTTCTATCGCAGATCGGTATGTCGTCGGGATGACGGTGCCGTGTCATCGGATACGGCGAAGAATAGAAAAGAAAAAATTTTGTCGCCAACGAGTTTTTTTGCGCTTCGTGTATAGAATTTCTTAACGGATCCTGGGGTTTTCCCCCGCTCCGTTCACTTTTCCTCACCGGCAAAGTGCGCATCCACCCTCCGTCAGACCGCCATGAACACGCGTTTTCTCGAAACCTTCGTCACGCTCGCGAAGCTGCGCAACTTCCGCACGACGGCCGCCGCGCTGCACGCGACGCCGGCCGCGATCTCGCAGCGCCTGAAGGCGCTCGAGGACGAACTGCAGACGGTACTCGTCGACCGCGACAGCCGCGAATTCCGGCTCACGCCGAACGGCGAATACCTGCTCGGCTATGCGAAAGCCGTGGTCGAGGCGACCCAGGAGCTGCAGGCCGCCGCGTCCGGCGAGAGCGCGCTGCGCGGCAAGCTGCGGCTCGGCGTGATCGAGACCGTCGTGCACAGCTGGCTGCCGCACTACATGCGCCGGCTGGCGGCCGACTATCCGCAGCTCGAGATCGACCTGACCGTCGACGTCAGCGTCGTGCTGCAGCGCCGGCTGATGGCGGGCGAGCTCGACCTGATCATCCGCGTCGAAGGCAGCGACGAGGCGTCGGTCGTGTGCGATGCGCTCGCGAACTATCCGGTGCGCTGGATCGCGCGCGCGGGGCTGCTGCCGAACACGCGCACGGGCCTCGCGCGGCAGGTGCTGCGCCAGCCGATTCTCACCTACGGGCGCGGTACGGCGCCTCATCGTGCGCTGGAAGATATCGTCCGCACACTCGCGCACGCGCACGGCGTGCCGCTGTCGGACACGCGCATCACCGGATCGCCGTCGATCTCGGTGATCGTGCAGCTCGTGCGCGACGGGTTCGGCGTGGCGGCGATTCCGGTGCTGTTCGTCGATGCGTTGATCGAAAGCGGCGAAGTCGTGGAGCTGCCGCTGCAGCCGTCACCGCCGTCGATCGTCGTGTCGATGTCGCGGCGGGCCGATGCGCCGCGGTTCGTGCATGGCGCGTCGATTGCGGCGCGGGCCGCGTGTCACGAGTATTGCGAGAAGAGCAAGCGGTTGCTGGTCGAAGCGCTTTGATGCGGTGCGGGCCGGCGGATGGCGAGGCCGGGCATCCGGCACGCATTCGACATCGCCGCGCGAATCGCCCACAATCGCCAGCGGCGCGTGGCCGCCACGCGTCGTGAATGCCGGCACGGCCGTCCGGCATTCGCCGCTTCGCACGCCCCTGCACAACAAGAAGGCAACATGCAGACTCGCACCGCTTCCGCTCGCCTGAACCTCGCGCGCGCCGTCATCGTCGCGCTGTACGTCGTGTCGCTGCTGCTGCCGGTGGCCGCCGAACCGCCGAATGCGGCCGGCGCCGTGAACTGGTGGCGCGGTTATATGGTGCTCGCGATCGGCCCGCTCGCAATCCTCGACCTGCAATTCGCGTGGCTCGGCAACCCGCTGCTGGTCGTCGCACTGATCAAGCCGAACCGCATCGTGTCCGCGCTGCTCGCCGTGGCCGTGGCCTTCGCACTCGGATGGCACACGATCCCGACCGGCCCGGACTACAAGCCGATCCATGCATTCGGCATCGGGTACTACCTGTGGATGGCGGCGATGGTCGGCGCCGCCGCGTTGCCGTGGATCGGTGGGCGCCTGAAGCAGGAGGCCGCCGCGTCAGCGGCGGCGATCGCGCCGGATGCCCCGGCCGCATCGATCGATCCGATGGATTTCATTGATCCGATGGATGCGATGGAGGCCGCCGAGCGTGCCGATTCCGGCGGCGCGGCGCAACTCGACACCGCACCGTCACCACCCGTTTCGCCCGTCCCGCCGAGCCACTGGGCGGTGACCGCGACCGATACGCGTATCGACGCGACCGATCACACGGGCGCAATGCGCGGAATCGCGCTGTCCGACCTTGGCGCGGTCGTGATCGAAACCAACGACCAGGGGCCGTACGGGTCGTCCGTCTGGTGGATCCTGTTCGATACGAACAAGCAGTTCGCGTGCGGGTTCCCGCAGGGCGCCGACGGCGCGAAAGGGGCGGTCGACCGGCTGCTCGACCTGCCGGGCATCGATCACCGCAAGGTCATCGACGCGCAAACATCGGTCAGGAACGCGATGTTCCCGATCTGGCAGCGCGCGGCGCAGACGCAGGTGGAGCCGAACGACGGTGAAACGCAACGCGTCGACTGAATCCTCGCCGCAACAAAGTTGAAGGGCGCGGCCGTGGAGACTCGCGGCCGCGCCCTTGCCCCCCGGCATCAGCCGGGGCGCACCTGCGTCAGTGCGACCGCCCCGTATCCGTCCCCGGCGCGAACTCGATACCCCGCAGCACTTCCGCAAACTTCGCAGTCCGCAGTACGGCGAATTGCTCGTGCGCAGCCGTCGCCGCGCTCGTGTTCTTCAACACGTCACGCACTGCGACCAGCCGGTTCGGATCCGCGCCGACATCGCCGTTGCCGCTGACCGTCGACGTAATCGCCCAGATCGTCACCGTGCCGTCGCGTTCGACGCGGCCCGTCAGGTTGCGCAGGCCGGCCGTCGCCGGTGCCCACGGCAGGCCCGTCGCCGAGTTGTTGCCTGCCGGATAGCCCGCGACCGAATACGGCTGACCGAGGTTCAACCCGTTCTGCAGCGTGTAGGCAAGCTTCCACTGCTTCGTGCCTGCGTCGTAGACCCACTTCTGCAGGCCCGCCGTCGTCTGCGCAGCGGCATGCGTGTACAGGTCCGCGCCGCCCGTGTAGCCGTCGCCTTCGTCCGCGACATACAGCGTGTTCGCGTCGGCGAACCAGATCCCGAACGGATAGGAGAGCGTCGTCGCGGTCTTGTTCGGCGTGGTCGGGAAGCCGGCCAGCACGCACATGTTGTTCGGCAGGCCGGCCGTCTGCAGCGTGGCGGCGTTGTACGCGAGCGGCGCCGTCGGCAGCACGGCCTTCGGCGACGGCACGCCGACGCCCGACGGGCACGCGGTGCCGGTCGTATCGACGAAGTACACGGTGTTCACGCCGTTGCCGCCGCTGCCCTTCGTGTAGTACACGACGTTGTCGTGCACCGCGATGCCGCGGAAGTTGTCGTCCTTGCCGATCTTGTCGGCCTTCGCGCCGAGTTCCGTGACCGAGAAGCTCGCGAGCGGCGTCGGCACGCCCGGATCCTGCTGCGCTTCGTGATGCTTCGCGCCATCGATGAACTGCGCGCCCGCGCCGAGGATCACGTTGTCCGGCTGCGGGTTCGAGCCGTTGCCGGCGTTGCCCGACGTGTAGTAGATATCATGGCCGTCGCGATTGTTCAGGATCGCCGCACGGCCGTTGTTGCCGCTGTACGCATTCGTCTCGGTGAAGCGGAAATGCCCGTGGCGATCGATGCGCGCAATTGCGCGATAGAAGTTCTGCCCGTCCGGGTTCGTCGTATCGACCGCGAGCGGCGTGTTCGAGTTCGACACGTCGATCGTGTTGACCGGCGCGACGTAGCCCATGAACGTCAGGTAGCTGCCGTCGAGCGACAGGTGCAGGCCGAGTTCCGACTTCGAGCTGAAGCTCGTCACCATCTGGTCGTGCGCGAAGCCTTTCTGCAGGCTGTTCGGCACTTCGAGCGTGCTGACGACGCCGCCGGCCGGCGTGATCTGGTCGAGGAAGATGCGCGACGTGATGCCGAAGCTGCCGTCGTAGCGGTCGTTGTTCCACACGTACGGATAGGTGCCGTCGTTCGGCGCGCCGGATGCCGTGCCGCAACCGCCGGTGGTCTTCGCGCAGTTCGGCGGCAGGATCGCGCCGGGCTGGACGTTGCTCGACACGTTGTCGTACACGCTGCGGCTGAGGACCAGGAAGCCCGGCACGAAGCCCGGCGTAAAACGGCTGTCGCCGTCGTTGTCATGCGGGGCGGCGTGCGCGCCGATGCTTGCGGCAATCAGCGTCAGGGCGAAGACGGGAACGGTACGATCGCGCAGCGCGCGGCGGCGCTTCGCGGACAAGGCGAAATTCGGCATGGACAAGGCTCCGTACGACATCGAGTGAGGACGTTGTTGGTGGACAGACTGACGACGTGAAGCCCCGCCACCTTAGCCATGCTTGATGAAGAATTGATTGCACGCGATGTCGCGGAAACCCGCGTGTAGACGTGGGTTTCCGGGTTCGCCGCCTTGTTATTGATCCGTAATGCGAAAGAAATGAATCAGACAGCCATTCAGGCGGATTGCCCCGCATGCGGCTGCGTGAGCTTGCCGTCGCCATACTCGCGCAACACTTTCGAAATCACCACGCGATAGCCGTCCAGCCAGCGCGCCTGCTTCGTTTTTGCCTCGAGGTGCGCCGGGTGCTGCATCAGCTGCTGCAGCGCCGCCTCCGACTCCCAGTAGTAGACGTTCTGGATCAGCCCCGATTCGGCGTTCTCCCACGTCTCCTCGCCGAGATAGCCGGGCGTCGCGCGCGCCATGTCGGCGATCTGCCGGTCGAGCCGGTGGAATTCGTCGTCGTATTGCCCGGCACGGAAAATGAAGGTCGACGCGTACATGCCCGCTCCATCGCAAGAGATTGAAAGAGCGCCGATTGTAAGGCAGGTGCAATACTTCGGCATTGTCAGGCGGCGAGCGTGTCGAAGTCGGGACGGTCGGCGAGCCACGCGTCGATGCGTGGTGCGTCGTCACGCAGGCCGGCCGCGGGTGCCGGCATCGTGGCCAGTGCGTGTCGCGCACGTTCGAGCGCCTGCGCGAAGCCGCGCAACTCGCGCGTCGCGGGCCGGTCGTCGGCATGCCGGCGCGCGAGTGCCGCTTCGATGTTCATACCGATCAACGCGAGTTGCGCGTCGATGAATGCGATGCACAGCGCGTGGCAATGCGCGGACACCGATGCAACGGCCAACAGGACTGGCACGATCGACACGGTCAGGTAGCCGCCAGGCGCAAGCCGCGACAGCGCATGCCGCACGTCCTGCCCGCCATCGGTCAACGATGCGAACACCGCATCGCGCCACACCGCGCGCTCGAACGCGAGCGCATCGCGATACGCGTCGAGCGCCGCACGGTCTTCGACCTGCCCGGCCGTCACCAGCGGAATCGGAAAGGAAGACGCCACCGACGATTGCGCGCTCGCCGTTTCGACGATGCAGTTCGCGCCAAGCCACCCCGCATCGTCGCGCCGCGCGGCCAGCACGCGGGACTGCAAGCGGTCGGGCAGCATCGGATCGAGCGGCACCGCGCGGCAGATTGACGGCTTGTCCGTATGCACGCTGCAGCGTCCGTCGTCGGCCAGCGCCGCGCACCGGCCGAGCGACGGATAGTCGTAGCCCTGCAGCGTCAGCGCGATCCATTCGTTCCCGGCGACACCGGAGCGATGAAACAACCGTGCCGCCAGCGCCTCGGACGCCGCGACGTCTTCCGCATCGAGCGCGTGCTCGCGACCGCCCGCATGCCAGCGCTCGCCCGCTCGCCGCTTCGGCACGCGACGGATCGTCAGCGCCCCGACGAAGCGATGCCGATGCCGGAACAGTTCGCGCAACGACAGCGTCGGCGCGCTGTTGCAGCAGCGTCCGCAGGCGTTGCACGCGAGCAGCCAGGTGTCTACCACGGCCGCCGCACCGAATCCTGGTAGCGCGTGAGGATGAAGCGCGCGACGTCGTCCGAGTGATACGCGGCGACGAGCTGCGTCACCCACGGCTTCGCGCGATCGGCATCGCGCACCGTCAGCACGTTCGCATACGGCGAGCGCGCATCCTCGATGCTGATGCTGTCGCGCGCGGGTTGCAGCCCGGCGCGCGCGGCATCGTCGCTGTCGATCGCGACGAACGCGGCCGTGTCGAGCGCCGCGTAGAGGCGATCGCGGCGCAGCGCGACGAGCTTCAGACCGAGCCGGTTGCCGGTCACGTCGCGCAGCGTCGCACGCAGGCCGGCCCGCTCGCGCAGCGTCACCAGCGTGTCGTTCTGCAGCAGCACGAGCGCGCGCGCCATCCCGCGCGGATCGGCGGGAATCGCGACAGTCGCACCGGGCTGCAGTTCGTTCAGGTTCTTCAATTTGCGCGAATAGAGCGCCATCGGCAGCGTGACGGTCGGCGCGATGTCGGTCAGCGCGTAGCGTTTCTGCGCGCGCGTCGCGGCAAGCTGTTGTGCATCCTCGAAGCTGGCTGCGTCAATCCGGCCGTCGGCCAGCGCCGCGTCGATGCGCGATGGATCGTCGAATTCCACGACGTCAACGCCGAACCCTCGCGTTGCCGCGACCCGCTTCACTTCGTCCAGGATCTGCGCATGTACGCCGCGCGTCACGCCGACGCGCACGGCCGGTGCGGCCGATTCGGCGGCAACGGTCAAACCCGGATGAACGACCGCGCACGCCGCCATCAGCCATGCGCCCACGCAAGCCATGACGCACTTCATGATGCATCCCTCAGAATCGTGCGAAACCCGATATGCGACGCGCCGAGATCGGCTTCCTGCTGTTCGCGCGACGACGCGCGATAGCGCACGCAGTAATCGCGCGAGCACAGGAACGAGCCGCCCTTGATGACCATCGGCGTATCGTGCCGGCGCGTCGGCGGCGCGACGGCCGCCGTGTCGCCGTTCGTGTGCGACTGGTGCGGGCCCGTGTACGCGTCCTTGGTCCATTCCCATGCGTTGCCGATCATGTCGTAGAGCCGGAACCCGTTCGCCGCGTAGCAACCGACGGGCGCGAGCCCCGCATGGCCGTCCTCGGCCGTGTCGAGCACCGGGAACACGCCCTGCCAGTAGTTCGCGGCCGGCTTGCCCTGCGCATCGCGCGGCGCCGCATCGAGCGATGCATCGTCACGGCCGGCCTTGCCCGCGTATTCCCATTCGGCCTCGGTCGGCAAATCCCGGCCGAGCCAGCGCGCATACGCGAGCGCATCGCGCTGCGTGACCAGCGTGACGGGCAGGTTGCCGAGCCCGTCGACGCCGCTGCCCGGCCCGCGCGGATGACGCCACGACGCACCCTTCACCCACGACCACCACGCCAGGTCGCGCGCGTTCATCTCGTCGCGCGTCGGCACATGAAACACGGCCGCCCCATCCTGCTGCTCGGCCTCGGTCACGTAGCCGGTCGCCTGCACGAATGCGGCGAACTGCGCGATCGTCACGTCGGTCTGGTCGATCCAGAACCCGCCGACACGCGTGCGGCCGTCGCCGACCGGGCGCTCGTCCGCATAGCCGCGCGTGCTGCCGAACACGAACGCGCCGCCGCGCAAGTGCACCATCCCGGCCTTCGGATCGTCGCGCCATCTAGCCGGCAGCCCCGAATAGCCCGCGCACTGTCGCTCCGAGCCGAGCGGCGCGAGCGCGCGGCCGCGATTCGCGTCGTCGAATGCATCGCCCGCCGGCGCGACGGGATTCGCATAGCCGGCCGCGAACGCGGCTGCGAACAGCGTGGCGGCAAGCGCCGCGCCGATCGTCCAGAACCGGAACCGCATCGTGTCGCTCCCGGGTTCAGTAGTAGCCGCGCGGACGCAGCGGTTCGACACCGCCGACGTTGCTCATGTAGGTCTTCCACTGGTCGACGAGCGTGCTGATCACCGACGGGTTCTGCGCGGACACGTCGGTCGTCTCGCCGCGATCCGACGCGAGGTCGTACAGTTGCCAGTGACCGTCGAGCGGCCCGAGCGGCGGCTCGGTCCACAATGCCTTCCAGCGGCCGTCGGCGCTGCGCAGGTAGGCGCGGCCGTAGGCTTCGTCGCCGAAGGGCGCGGTATGCACTTCGCCCGTCGCGGTACCCGTGAGCACCGGCAGCAGCGACTGGCCGGTGACCGGATACACGTAGCGGTTGTTGTAGATCACCTTGCCCTTGTTCTGGTCGACGCCCGTCAGCGTGTTGACGAGCGGCGGCGCCGGCTGCGACGGCGGCGTGACGCCCGCGACCGCGAGGAACGTCGCCGTGTTGTCGGTCACGTGCGTGAAGGCGCGCAGCGTCGGCAACTGCTGCGTCTGGCCCGGCAGGCGCACGATCGTCGGCGTCGATACGCCGCCTTCGGCCGAATACCCCTTCGTGAGCCGGAACGGCGACGCGCTCACTTCGGCCCAGCGCAGCCCGTACTGCAGGCGCTGCGCGTTCTGCTTGCCGTTGTCGGTGCCGAGCGTCGAATAGATCGGCTCCTGCCCGTTCGCGGTGTCGGTCGCCGTCGGGTCGGCGCCACCGTCGATCGGCCAGCCTTCCGCGCCGTTGTCCGACTGGAACATGATGAACGTGTTGTCGTATTCGCCGATGTCCTTCAGGTGCTGGATCAGCAGGCCGATGTTGTAGTCGAGGTTCTCGACCATGCCCGCATAGATCTCCATGTAGCGCGCCTGAGCCTTGCGCTCGGCCGGCGACAGGCTCGACCACAGCTTGTCGACCTTGCCGGCGCCGTAGTCGCTGTAGCCGTCCGCGGCCGAATGCACCGCGCTGATGTATTTCGCGGCGGCCGTGCCGTTGTTCGCGGTCGCGGGCGACGCGGCCGTCGTTTCAGGCAGGCCGTCGAACGGCTTGAAATCGGCGGGGATCAGGCCGAGCGCCTTCTGCCGCGCGATCCGCGCGTTGCGGATCGCGTCGTAGCCGGCGTCGTACACGCCCGCATACTTGTGCAGCCACGGATCGGGCACCTGCAGCGGCCAGTGCGGCGACGTGAAAGCCGCATACGCGAAGAACGGTTTGCCGTCGCGCTGGTTCGAATCGATGTACGAGATCAGCTTCTGCGTATAGAAATCGGTCGAATAGAACACGGCCGGGCTGCCGCCCGTGCCGCCCGGCTGTCCGGGCTGGCCAGGCTGCACGTAGCGGCCGTCTTCCGTGTAGTTCGACGAGCCGGCCGGCTCGTGCGCGAAGTGGTTCGTCGCCGCACCGCCGAGCAGCACATAGCTGCGCTCGAAGCCCCACTGGTCAGGCGTCTGCCCGCTGCCCGTCGCGCTGCCGACGATCCCCGAGCCGATGTGCCACTTGCCCGCGATGTACGTGTGATAGCCGGCGTCCTTCAATAGTTGTGCGAACGACAATGCGCGATCGTTCAGGTAGCCCTCGTAACCGGGCAGCCCGCGCCGTTCGTCGGTCGGTACGCCCATCGTGCCTTCGCCGACGAGATGGTGGTCGGTGCCGGACACCAGCATCGCGCGCGTGATCGCGCAGACGGTGCCCGTGTGATGGTTCGACAGGATGCGGCCCGACGCGACGAGCGCGTCGAGGTTCGGCGTGTTGATCTCGCCGCCGAATGCATGGATGTCGGAATAGCCGAGATCGTCGGCCATGATGTACAGGATGTTCGGGCGTTTCTGAGCCAGCGGCGGCGTGGTGCTGGTGGGTGACGGCGGCGGATCGCTGTCGACGCCGCCGCACGATGCGAGCGACAGCGCACCGGCAATCGCGGCGCAGACGACACGGAAACGAAAAGCATGTAACGGCGACGCGGACTTTTTCATTGTTCTGAACGCTCGATCTACGGGATCGGCGATCTTAGCGTCGCGCGCGCGGCACCCAAAGTCCGATTCGTCACATGCTAACGGGGTGGCGGAATATGCGCGCAAGCAGAATGCCCGCCATCAGCGCGCACACATGTATGCACCCGCGATGCGCGCCGAAACCGGCCGCTGCCGGGCGCCGGGCCTACGGCGCCCGGTGCGTCGACGTCGGCTTCAACTGCGCCCGCCGAGACTGCCGCCACCGTCCACGGCCAGCACCTGCCCCGTGACGAAACCCGCCTCGTCCGACAGGAAGAATGCAATCACCGCGGCCACGTCGTCGGGCGTGCCGAGCCGGCGCGCGGGGATCGTCGCGAGCACCTTGCGTTCGGCTTCGCTGCCGACGGGCCGCGTCTGCCGGAACAGTTCCGTCTCGATCGGCCCCGGCGCAACCGCGTTGACGGTCACGCCATGTTCGGCCAGTTCGAGCGCCCACGTGTGCGTGCAGCCGACGAGCGCGCTCTTCGCGGCGGAATACGCGGTGCGATCGAGGCTGCCGAAAATCGCGCGGCTGCAGATGTTGACGATGCGCCCGTGGCCGCGTGCCTTCATCGCATCCGCAAAGTGCTGCGTGACCTGGATCGCGGCGCGCACGTTGAGATCGAACACGGTCTGCAGCGACTGGAAATCGATCTGCCCGAGCGGTTGCGGCAACACGATGCCCGCGTTGTTCACGATGCCGTCGACATCGTGCTGCTCGCTGATGCGCGCCAGGGTGGCTGCCGTCTGCTCGATGTCGGCGAGATCGCACGCGAGCAATGCGCCGGGGAAGTCGATGTCCTGCGCGTGACGCGCAAGGCCGACGACGCGATGGCCGCGCCGGGCGAGCAACGTGCTGACCGCGAGGCCGATGCCGCGCGATGCGCCGGTGACGAGATAGGTGCGAGATGACATGTGTGCTCCCGAAGTCCGTTCACGTGAATAGCGTGGAGAGAGGTTTCCGGGCCGGAAGCCCGGAACCTGCGCTTTCGTCCGACGATTCTACGTGCGTAACGGGGCGTTACGTCGTGTCGTTACGGGCGAACCCGTAGCAACACGTTACGTTTTCTCTGCATCAGCATCGCCAGGAATTTCCAAATCACGATTTTCCGGAAATATCGTCTGATTTAACTGTAATGCTCCATTTATAAAAGAAAGCTTGTTAATGAATATCGAACTCGCAAACGTTTTACGTGACAGAAATATGCCGCTCAAAAATTAGACGAATAACGACTTAAAAATATAAACCGTTTAAAACAGCAGCAGGCACGCCTCTTGCTGACTCCCCCCACCATGTGCCGCGTTCGACCAGGAACGAATAACCCAAAAAACGGGCGGCGCCATATTTCGTAAAAGTGCATTCGGGGGTCGGGGAAATGGTGTCGAGCGCAAGCAGGCGATTGGCCTGGGGGGCCGTGACGTGCCTGTCGCTTTTCGCGACGGCACGCGCGCAGGCTCAGGACACCCTCGACGCGCCCCCTGCCGCCCCGGCGAACGCCGGACATCCGACTGCCCCGCCCCCCACGCTGCTGACCCCCCAACTCCTCCTCAAAGCACCGACACCCCCCCCCGCCCCCCGCCCCGCCCCGGCGC
>NZ_JAAGPG010000195.1:0-14826 GCF_017104665.1 Burkholderia sp. Se-20378
CCCGTTGCCGATGCGTTCTGGCCGATGGCGACCGCGCCCGCCGTCTGCGCGTTCGAGCCGTCGCCGACCGCGACGCTGCTGGCGCCTGCCGCGCTGGCGTTCACGCCGGCCGCGAGGGCGTTGGTGCCCGTTGCGCCCGTGTTGTCGTAGTTGCCTTGCGTCGTGCCGTTGTCGTTGACGCTGTAGTAGTGCGTCTTCGCGGCGTTGATCGCGGTCGAGGTCGAGGTCGACAGCGAGGTGATCGAGCTGGTCGCCGACGACAGGCCCGTCGAGGTCGAAGTCGACAGCGAGGTCATCGAACTATTCGTCGAGCTGAGGCCGGTGGACAGCGAACCGATCGAGCTGTTGGCCGACGAGAGGCCCGTCGAGGTCGAGGTCGACAGCGAGATGATGGAGCTGTTCGCCGAGGACAAGCCGGTCGAGGTCGACGTGGACAGCGACGTGATGGAGCTAGTCGCCGACGAGAGGCCGGTCGAGGTCGAGGTCGACAAAGAGGTGATCGAGCTGTTAGCAGACGACAAGCCGGTCGAGGTCGAAGTCGACAGCGAGGTGACCGAGCTATTGGTCGAGCTGAGACCCGTGGACAGCGAACCGATCGAGCTATTAGCCGACGAGAGACCGGTCGACGTCGAGGTGGACAACGACGTGATCGAGCTGTTTGCCGACGAGAGGCCGGTCGAGGTCGAGGTCGACAGCGAGGTCACCGAACTATCCGTCGAGCTGAGGCCCGTGGACAGCGAACCGATCGAGCTGTTGGCCGACGACAGACCAGTCGACGTCGAAGTCGACAGCGACGTGATCGAACTGTTAGCCGACGAGAGGCCGGTCGAGGTCGAAGTCGACAGCGAGGTGACTGAGCTATTGGTCGACGAGAGGCCGGTCGAGAGCGAACCGATCGAGCTGTTGGCCGACGACAGACCCGTCGACGTCGAGGTCGACAACGACGTGATCGAGCTGTTTGCCGAGGACAGCCCTGTCGAGGTCGAGGTCGACAGCGAAGTCACCGAACTAGTCGTCGAGCTGAGACCCGTGGACAGCGAACCAATCGAGCTGTTTGTCGACGACAGGCCGGTCGACGTGGAAGTCGACAGCGAAGTGACCGAGCTATTGGTCGACGAGAGACCGGTCGAGAGCGAACCGATCGAGCTGTTAGCCGACGACAGACCCGTCGAAGTCGACGTCGACAGCGACGAAATGGCGCTGGTTGCAGTACCAACCTGTTGGACGACCGAATACAGCTGGCTGCCGTTGATCGCGTCGGTACTGGTCGACGTTACCTGGCCGGCAGCGACGTTGGTGATCTGCCGTTCTTTGTTGTGGTCACCGACACTAACGGTGCCGACCGGCGAGGCGCCAGCAAATCCGCTGAACGTAACGCCGTTAATGGTTACGCTGCTTGTCGGGTTAGCCGGGGCGGTCAACGAGTTGGCGCCGAGCGCAACGGAGTTGTTCGTAACGGCGACTGAACCAGGGCCGATGGCGACAGCGTCGATGCCAGTCGCGGTGCTGTCGGCGCCGGTAGAGTTCGCGTGGAAGTATTTGATGCCCTGATTGTTGATATTATCGATTGCCGAGCCAACGCTGTTGACGGTCGACGTCGTGCCGTCCGCGTTGTAAGTCGTGTACGCCGGCGCGGAAACCGTCCCGGTCGTCGGGTTGTACGCAGCGCCCCCACCGAGTGCCGACGCCACGCTGTTGCCAAGATTGTTCGTCGTGGTCGCAACCGTGCTGAGGCCGGTCGACGTGGAGGTCGAAAGCGAGGAAATTGCGCTGTTAGTCGATGAGAAGCCCGTCAACATGGAAGTTGACAGCACAGCGATGCCAGTCGAGAGACTGACGTTGCTTGTACTGAGTTGCTCAACTGTCACTGCATCGGTAGGAGCGGAGCCGTCGGCTACGTTAGTGATACGACGATTTGTCACTGCGGTGCCGCCACCCACAGATACTTCCGAGGTCGGCGCAGCTTGATCTGTGATGTAACCTGACCCTGTCGGTGCTGACGCACCTGTTGTACTGCCCGCACCAATCGCGACGCTGTTCGCATAGCTTGCACTTGCCGAAGAACCTAGCGCAACCGCCCCAGACGCACCAGACGCAATGGTTGAACTACCTACGGCAACGGAATTGACTGCTGCTGCAGTTGCATTGATGCCAATTGCCGATGCATTTGTTGCAGCAGCCGTCGCAAAAGATCCCAATGCGGTCGCCCCAGTGGCTGATGCGGTCGCGTACCCTCCCACCGCAGACGCATACCCAGAAGTTGCAGTTGCATTCGCTCCAACCGCAGTTGCGTTACCGGTCGCACCGCCATTGGCGACTGCGAAAGCCCCCGCAGCAAGGTCGAACTGCGCCGCCGCCACCGAAGCACCACCAAGAGCCGTGCTGGTATATCCACTCGAAGTCGCAGAATTTCCAAATGCCGTGCTGAAGTCAGCGCTTGCGGTCGACAAGGCTCCAAACGCCGCACCGCTAAAACCATTCGCGATTGCTCCGAACCCGACTGCTGTCGAACTCATCGCACTGGAAGTCGCGGAAAGGCCGACAGCCATCGATTCTGAACCACTCGATATCGCTCCATTACCTATTGCAATGCCATAGGTCCCAGTACCTTTTACAGTTGCCGTATTCCCAATGGCCACCCCCTCGTCTGCCCCGGCTGCAACCGAAGCGCCGTTGCCAAGGGCAACGGCATTCTGCGAAGCTGCGGACGCCCCGGTGCCCGCAGCAACGGAGTCAATCCCCGTTGCCCCGTTATTGGCATAGTTTCCTCTTTGTGGACCACCGTCGTTCACGCTGTAGTAATGCGTCGACGCTGCTGCCGCTGCTTGAGCAAGCTTATAAAGTTGGCTCCCGTTTACACCGTCAGTTGATGTCGCAGAAATCTCACCGTCCGCCACACCTTGGATCTGCCTACTTCCAACAGCGACTACTCCATTAGTCGGTGCCTGATTAACGGTGAAGGTTGCGCCTCGAAATACACCGTTCGCCGTTGTCCAATTCGTAGTCGAGTGTGTCGCGTTTGCGACGCTGCCGGAACCGATCGCCACGCTGTTTGCCAGCGAAGTCGTCGCGGAAGTACCGATTGCAATTGCGCTCGTCGTTCCGGCGTTAGCCTCGCTTCCCAGTGCGATCGAATCTGCTCCGGTTGCTTGCGCGCCTTTGGTTGTATCTCCTCCAATGGCGATTGCGTTTGCTCCACTCGCAATGGTCGCATTCGTGGCGTCGCCATTTCCACCAAAGCCCAGAGCAACTGAACCATTTCCGATCGCCTGCGCCCCAATTCCGAGCGCAGTGCTACCCGTTCCAGACGCTGTGTTAAACAATCCAATCGCGATCGCCCCTGCGCCCGACGCCGTATTGGCTATACCCAGAGCTGTGGAACCAGCCAGGCCAGAGAGATTATTCATACCAATGGCGGTCGATCCCATACCAAATGCCCGATTACCACAGCCACCGGCAAATGAATTGAAACCCCATGCCAACGTTGCCTGGGAACCCGCGGGTGACACCCCGCCACCAGAAATTCCCGATGCACCGCTGTAATAGCCGATCGGCACCCCGTTCCATGTAATGTTGTACGCTGGCACCCCGGTCCATGCAACTCCAGGATCGGTTGTTTGTGACGTCGTTCCAAGCGTGAATGCGACGTTTGAGGTGGTTAGTGCAGTTTTGGAAGGACTCAGACTCAAACAGTCATCGTCGCCCGTGATTGCGACGCCTTGCCCCGAAGAGCCAATATAACTGTTGCCTACCGTTCCGGTTGTAGAACCCGAAGCACCAATCGAGTTGGAGCCAGTCGTATTGCCACCTCCGTTTATTACACCAGCGAAAACGGGCGCGGGACTAATTCCTCCGCCAAATAAGGATCCTATTGCAAGCGTGATTGCAAACGTCCGACTCGTTGCAAGCATCTCCATGATGTTGGAGGTCCGAGATGAATGTGCCCCCCCCTGCTTAGCGCGCGCATGCTCGGATGCGACAACGTAGTTTCCACTAGCTTTGCACCAGATAACTTTGAATACTTTATTCATATCCACCCCAAACCGCGCAAAATCACCCTCATTCAAATCGACAAATTAAATCGATTTGATTGGGATTATTAATTATTGACTTCATTCAAAGCGATACGCTCACATCACACTTAATACACATCGCCAATGCATGAGCCCCGATGCCGACAATATTGCGACGCCATACCTTACAGTTACATCGACAACAATTAAGGCCTTGCCAATATTTAGGTTATGACGCCACTCAGGCATGGTATTGCCAATTAATATTAAATCGGCTTACAAATGTTTAAAAACTTAAAATTTTACAATGATTATAATATAACCACACCACCAGTAATATCAATTTGTGTATTTTTTTAAAATAATCATCATTTTTTGTTTTTATAAAAAATCATGCAATTGAAAATCACACCCCCCGCAAACGTTTAATCTATCTTTGCACATCGCAAAAAAAATGGCTTCCGATCACCAGGCCGCATAAAGTCTACGCCACTGCATTCAGCCAATCGCGATTCGATAGATTGGATGCCCTCCACGGTCTTTGAGCAAGGGATGCAGATGTCATCAATGTAGATTTTTCGACCTAGCTCAAGCGGTTGTACTTTCGAAACGTAAACTGGCGATGCGAGATTACCTGACATAAGGATCTGCGCCGAATCTCCGCACGCACGAAATTACACAAGATCGACGTGATCAGGCCCCGAAAACGTTGCGATTGGGTGGATATGCTGTCGACCAGCTCAAGCCCAAAGGCCAACGTTCAGAAGGCGCGCTAAACACCGTAGCGTTCGTATCGAAAAGGGAATCCGGGCGGCTGTATCGACAGCTTGAGCCGCGTCTATGTTCAGTCCGACCAGATGAGCCATTTCATGCGAACTCGTCGCCGCCTTCGCCCGGCGGATGGCCGTCGCGCGGGCGACCAGCGGGACGGCTTCGAGTTCCGATGTGACAACGGCGAACCGCCGCGCGTGACGTTCGCGTCGGAGTGCTGCGACCGAGAGACCGTGAGCTTGGCGGCTATGACGGCGGGCCACAACGGGTGACATCGTGCGCGACGTGATGCTAGCGGCAGGGCAAAATCGGTTTGCCGAGAAACTGCAAATACCGTCCGAGATCGAGTGGCTGACCAGCAACGTTTCGGGCTATACGGTCGACGACACGCGCCGGATTGCGACGGACATTGGCCTGAAGCCATTGACCATGCTGGCGTGCGGCCCGTAACGGTATGGCCGAGAGTTTCGCGAAGACCATGAAACGTGATTACGCCGCCTGTTAGTTGATGTCGGACGCGGCGACTGCTGCAAAAAACTTGGCCGTCGCGTTCGAGCATTACAAGGAGAAGCAGCCCCACAGCGCGCTGAAATACCGCTCGCCTCGCGGGTTCGGGCGCTCGATAGATTCAACTACTTTAGCGTGAAGCGGTTTCCGGGATTACAGGGTCGATTCCACAATCAGTTGCCAGTAGGCGAAGGGAGAACTAATGGTCATAGTACGAACGCACCACACAACCTAGGCAATATGCATCGTCAACGCAGCCATATTTGCCGGTACTTTACTCGAACGCTTTAGCACGCTTGATTGGCCGCTATGCTAGGCCACGTCGCAATGCGCTTTCCGCATAGGGCAGCGTTTTCAAGCATTGATCAGACTATTGCAAATTACTATATCCTTGCCCCACCGGAGTACAACGTGAAGGTCCTATCCAGTGCAATGATTTGCGCCACTCTGCTGGCTGCTGCGGCGTCGGCTAGCGCCGCTGGGTGTCTAAAAGGTGCAGCGGCGGGCGGTGTAGCAGGCCATGTTGCCGGTCATCATGGCGTCGTGGGTGCCGCTGCCGGATGCGCAATCGGTCACCATCACGCGGCGAAAAAGGCAAAAGCCGCTAGCACGCCGGAGGAACTTCGCAATAACGGCTGACGCGCCGAGGCGCGCCCAACCGCCGAGATGATGGCCGCACCGCAAACGTGCCCTATTTATCACGCTCGCCTTTCCGTTGTCCAGCGCAAAATACTCACTGAGTAAAACATATGCGGCTACCATTCGATGAACTATTTGCCAACACCTCAACCGAAGTGCTTTCCAATGAGGCGCGTGTCCCTTGCAAACCGAATTCGGACAGGTCCGGAACAACGACGCTACCGGAACGAGAAAACCGGATTGCGGATTTGCGAGACTTCTTTGCAGCCACAGCCCTTCAAGGATTGCTTTCAAGGGATGCCGGACGCAACATTACAGCAATCCCAGATTATGAATCCAAGAGAGCGGCAAGCGCTTACAAGCTTGCCGACGCAATGCTAAAAGCGCGCTGACGAAGCGACGTCAGCGTCCGAGCGGCTCACTGAGTATTTCGCTCGGTGAGCGTAAGAACCTATCAGGTGTGCGATTCACGGACATCGTTTCACTTTTTAGTGCGCCGTTTCCATTGCGTGCCGGAGCTCGAGGCCCCGTTAGGGAGACGCGAACTCCAGCACGAGCCGGTGATGTTCGGCGAGAGTCTTGTCGACGCGCCATTCGCGGTGTCGAATTCGCTCTTTCGATTCGTCGTAGGCACCGCCCACCTCCTCCGCGAGAGGTGTGACTGCGCCCAACTCCGCGATACGGTCGATGGGCGTCTTACCACCAAGTGAGCCGTGCGGGCGCCGCCAGTTGTAATCGAACTGCCACTCCTCAATGCGTTGGTCGATCGCATCCTTGGTCGGCGGATGATGCGACCAGAATTCGTTGCGGTCGGTGAGCTGTGAACGCTCGACCTTGCCATTGAGGTGTGGCGAGCGTGGCAGGATCGGTCGGAATTTGATGCATTCGCTCATCAAGCACCGCTGCACCGACTCGGCGAAAAACTCACCACCTCGGTCGGTCTGGATACGCTGGATCGGGAACAGCATCTCCTAAATCACGCGATCAAGAAAAAGCAGCGTATTTCGGGCATTTCTGCGTGGGTATATCGCCAGTACCCGGAATCTCGAACAGTCGTTGATCGCCGTTTATTGGTACGCACCTCGAGCGATTCTCGTCGTGTCCATCTGGACGCGGTCTCCAGGCACCGGTCGGATATAGCGTTTCGGCTGCGCCGGTCGCTTGGATCGAATCAACGGCTTTGCGCCCGCCTCGCTCAAGATCTGGCGAATGGTCGCGACAGATAATTCTCGTTGCTCGTGCAGTCGCAAATCATCCTGGATACGCCGTGCGCCTTTGCGTTCGACACGCAATCGGAGGATCGTCGCCCGATCAGCCGCGGAAACCTACTGGTTGGAGCTGCGGCGTGGACGACGGCTGCGAGACTGGAGCCCCGCTTTTCCAGCTTCCTGATTGCGGCGTAGCCATCTGCGAAGTGTCGGTCGAGATATGCCACATCCCGCGCACACGAGGCCGGCATTGCCGGTCTCGTGATACATGCGTACCCAACGTAATCGCGCGGCGATTTGTCAGTCCATCGCTTCATTTTAATTGAAACGATGTCTATGAATCACACATATCAGTAGCCGCGCGCGACGAGCTTTGACCGGGTCTCAGCATCCTCCACTCAGCGCACAATCTCTCGGGAGGCCCTACCGATAAGGGCGACTAGGGCGGCACGACACGCGGTCATCGCAACCCGTCGGGGACCTAGAATTACGCAGCCAGCAAGCGCCACACCGATGGCCGTTCCTGTTGGACCGGCTATGGACGGCAACCCTATCCCCTGACCAGAGCGTGATTTCCGCTGTAACACTTCGATTAAGTGACAACACGCTGACAATTCGGCGCGTGTTGCGGCCATGTGAGCAAGGATTGCCCGACGCTTTGATTCCAGCGAGGCATCGCCATTCTTACGCTTCATCAAAGGCGCTCCTTAATGGCTTGGATGTCACGCTGCAACTCGTCACCGATAACGGAAAATGTGCCAAGCTCTTCGCGTGTGCGCACGACAATGAACGTGCCAACGGCTGCAAATATCCAGAATCCCGCCACGGTCCACGCCGTTTCGATCAAGTACGGCGTCTTCGCGGCACTGACGATCGCTGCGATGCACACGAACGCAAGCCCGAACATAGCGCTTAGTCCGAGCACTGCATACAGTATCAAGTCTCGCAAGAAGCGCCGTTTGGCCAGATCGAACTCGACTGCTGCAAGGCTCGCGTAATCAGACAAGCGCAAAACCGAAAATCGCGCGACGTTCTGCCACTTCCTCATTGTTGAGAACCAAATCATGGCGTGCTCCGGTGCAGGCCACTACACACCGCGTGCCGATGGGCAACGGCCGATCAACGCTTTGACCAAAGCGCACCGATGACAAAGCTCACCGCCGCGATAGTCAACAGTGTCGTGACAGGATTATTGGCGGTAACGTCGCGCACCTGTTCAAGCGCCTCGCCGTAAGATTGCTGAGCCTTGCCGGCCACTTGACGCAACTTTCCCTCAAGCTGCATCTCGGGATCGCCGACCGCGTCGCCGACCGCTTCTTGTCCCTTGCCAGCCAGATTGCGTACGATACCGTCCGTTTTTTCAAACATATTCGACCTCCGGTTCAATTGTATTACCCAAATCGAGCTCTCAAAATCGAGCTCTCAACCCACCTAGATACAGTTCTACTACATCGACAACATCATCCGATTTCCTATGAGAAAGTATAGAGACAGCATAGGATCGCGAATCATATTCAAATGCACTGGGATCCTTAGTGCATTTGTGGGGGGCACGACAATGCAGCCGCCTGCACGTTGCCTTCACTGTCGAACAGAAACCTCTGCGTGTACTTTCCGAGTATCGGACGAGTCTCCGACTCACTCGAGGGCTAACGCGCCACCATACGAAGGGGTCGGTACGCGGACGGTCTTCCGAAATAGCGGAAAACCGCCACGCGCGCGTCGACCGCCGTTCCTCATCGGCTAATCAAACAGTTACTGAACATGGAACTTGGGTGACGTGGCAACAGTCCCGCTGACCGTACAGTCCGGCGTCAATACAGCATTGTTGAATGTCAACGAAGAGCTCGGATCGTTCCATGCCGTCACCACCTTGCTCGGACCGCAGGTGCCGAGCAACGTAACATTCACCTGAGCGTTATTGATCGAAAGTTGCGTCGTGTTATCTGCTTGACCGGTCCACGGCGACCCACTACTTGCACTGCCGCTAATTAGGCCGCATGTCGCACCGCCCGCGAATGTCGTCGACGTGATAGTTAAGATGCCGGTCGACGTGATCGTTCCGTTGAAGGTGGACGTACAGGACGCGTTGATTGACCCTTTGCTGAGGCTTGTGATGCCCGATGCGGAAAAAGGCTCGCCGTTCGGGTTCATCGGCTGACCGTCGGCCCGCGTAACGGTAACTGCGAAAGCAGGCGCGGCCGAAACCGCGGTGAAAGCCACTGCAGCAACAAGCGATACGATTTTGCGAATGCTCATTTGAACTGCCCCCTCTCTTCACAAATGGCGGCACGCCGCCAGGAACGCGACCTCCCGGCCGAAAAGGTCCGGCCAGCCAGTCGCAGGAAGCCGCCGACGCGCGTCATGCGCACCGGTCGGCTCAGAACTTGTAGGAAATCCCGACGAACGTGATCAGCGGGTCAGCCTTCAGCCGCGTGCGCGTGGTGGCCAGCGTCGAGCCGTCGGCCGCCTTGATCACGAGCGACGAGTAGGTCTTCAGCGGCATGTAGGTCAGCGTCGCCGTGAGCCCCCAGTGCTTGTCGATCGCATAGCTCGCACCGACGTTGTAGACCGGCGTGAACGACGACGACGCCTTGCCCTCCACCGACGTCGGCCCCGGCTTGCCGGCACCGGCCGCAAGCACGCTGCCGAGGTTCTCGTTGATGTCCTTCGCGAAGTTGCCGTTCAGCTCGATGTTGCTGAACCAGCTGTAGGCCACGCCGATCCCGACGAACGGCCGGAACCGCGCGGTCGACGAGTTGAAGTAGTACTGCAGAATGATCGTCGGGCTCCACTGCCGCGCGTTCTTCACCGCCGGCTGGTTCGCCGGGTTGTCCATGTTGACGCTGCCGAGCGCGCCGGCCGGGCCAGGCGGCCGGATCGAGCCGTGCCCGGTGAGCGTGAACTCGGGCGGCACGCCGAGCACCGACGTCACCGCGATATGGTCGGTGAAGAAGTGCGTGAGCGTGAGGCCGACGGTATCGGCGTTGTTGACCGTCAGGCTCGTGCCCGGCGACGTGAACGACCCGGGCAGGCGCAGCGGCCCGTTGATCGGCATGCCGGCAAGATTCGTCGTCAGCCCGTTGGTCGAATCCTGCGGCATGATGTGCAGCCAGCCCAGCGTCGCGACGTTGTCGCCCGCCTGCTGGGCCGATGCGAGCGTCGACACGCCTGCGACGACACCCGCGACAATCAGCTTCTTCATGAAGTCTCCCCTCATTCTGTCCGGGCGCCGCGCATCCGCGCGCGGCGCCACCGTGTCTCCATCCAGGCGTGCGTCACTGCACGAATGCGCCGACCGTGAAGTACGGGTTGCTCGTATCGTTCATGTCGAGGAACCCGAATACGCCGCCGGTGAACACGAACTTGCCGGTCGCCGGCCCCGACGCCGCATCCGCATGCACGGTCGTGACGACACCGGGCACCTTCTGCGTGTAGTCGAGATTCAGCGCACGCGTGAGCGCGGCCTGCGACGCATTGAACGGATCGAGCAGCGTGGCCTGTGCGCCGACGAGCGCGGTCGCGCGGTAGTTGAACGCGCTGTCGACACCCGTGTACTCGCCGTTCTGCGAGCCTTGCGCGATCGCCGTCTGCGGGCTCAGGAACGAGATGCCCGATTCGTCGTCCGCGCTCGGCGGGCCTTGCGTGAGGTCCGCGTTGGCTGCACCCGTGCGGATGAAGATCGGCACGAGCTGGTTGCGCAGCTTGCCAACGATCAGGATCCCCTTGCCGGCCTTCGCCGGATCGACCGCCGCGAGCGTCGGCTGAATCTGCGGCAGGTAGTTGAGCGACTGGAACGCCGGCGCATCGGGCCGCAGCGTGAACGGCTGGTTCACGGTCGCGCTCGATGCAAGCGGCTGCCCGCCGTTCTTCTTGCCGAAGTTGTCGGTCTCGACGTAGCTGCCGTCCGCGTTGATCGTCACCTGCTGGTCGAGCGCCACCGGCTGGAAGCTCTGCGACGGCACCTGGTGATAGCCGAGCTGGTTGTACTTGCCGGCGATCTTCGTCAGGTCGGTTTCCAGCGACGAGAAGCTGATGAACGGGTAGTACGGGAACGTCGTCTGCGGAATCTTGCCGACGCCGATCACGCCGTTGAACTGGATCGTCGCGCCGGGAATCGCGCCGCCCAGCACGCCTTCGCCGAGGAACAGCCGCGCGGGCCGGTTCGGGTCGAGGCTCGCGTTCTGCATCCGGAACGTGCACTGGTTCAGCTTCACCGTCGGCAGCCCCGTTTCGTCGGCCAGCGTGCCGTCGACCACATTCGCGGGGCCGTGTCGCGCGTCGGCTGCACGGTGCCCGTGGTGGTCGGCACCGGCGATGCGAGGTACGTCATCCGGTACGTCATCTTCGTCGTGTCGAGCTGCACCTTCACGAGCTCGCCCTATCCCGACCCGCCGATGAACACCGTGTTGTAGTCGATCGTCTGCGGGCACAGCCGGACCACCGGTGCGGGCGGCGGGTCGCCGTCGCCGCCGCATGCGGCCAGCACGGGTGCGAGTGAAGCCGCAGCCATCCATTGCTTCAAATTCATAGGAATCCTCTTGAAATTCTATTCGCCGGCGGCGACGCATGCGCCGCCGGTGTTACGTGTTCAATGCAGGGTTGGTTACTGGACGAACGCGCCGACCGTGAAGAACGGGTTGACCTGGCTGTTGTTGACAACCATCGCGTAGACGTTGCCGGCCGTCACGATCCAGCCCGTATCGCCCTTCTTGAAGATCGCCAAGTTTCCGTTCGCGCCCTTCGCGATGAAGTCGCTGTTGGCCGTAACTCCGACTTTCCCAGGCGATACCTGTGCATAGTCCAACCCAAGCTGTGCTGTCACTGATGACGTTTGCGGATCGATCAATGCAGCCGAATTGCCTTGGAAGAGCGCCGACGTATAGTTTGCCGCGATACTCGACACCGCAGTGCCGTCCGAACAGTTACCTGCCGCCGGCAAAAAGAAAGTGCCATCGTACTTGCCCGGTAGGTCTGGATGTGACTTATTTCTGTCGAAGCTCGGCCCCGAATTTCCAGGTGCCCCCGACGGCCCATTGGACGTAACGACACCACATGCCGAGGCGCTCGTCGCACCGATAAATCCGCCTTTCAACACGTTGCTCTCGACGGCTCTCGCGGGTGTAAGTATTGAAATGCCCACCTCCGCATCAGCCACCGACGCAAGAGGGTTATTAGCTGCCGCATAAGAAAATCCGACTCGAATGACAACTGGCACCAACGCACCGTTCAGCTTTCCGACGATCATCACTCCGTGCGCCTGACTTGGTGTAAGAATCACGAGAGGTTGCTCTTGTCCTGCCGACGGATACGGCATCCCCGTTAGCGGGTGACTGACAAACACATTGTCTGGCGTACCGTCCGCGTTCTTGCGCAACGTCCATGGCATTCCGGTTGTCTGACAGGAATAGTCGCTGTCTTGCGTAATCGTGCACGAGCCGTCCGCATTGAGCGTCTGGTTCCAGTTCACGACGTCTGGCTGCCAACCCTGCGGCACAGTGGTCTGGAAAGAGGTGCCAGTCGGCGAAAGATGAAGGCCAACCTCGTTGTACGCGCCGGCCACCTTCTCGAAATCCGTTTCGATGCTGCTAAACCCGATGAACGGGTAGAAGTCAAACGTCCGCGACGGCACCGCTCCGAGAACCACGCCCGGTACGAGTTCGATGCCCGAAACGGCGATTGTGGCACCTGGAATCCCACCACCCACGATCCCATTACCGACGAACAGCATCGGAGGATCTGAGCGATTTATCGTTATCGCGTACGCACCATCACTCGTTGCACCACTGTCGAGCACGAACGCGCAGCGATTCTGCTCTGGTGTTGGGAGATTGGTCGGGTGATGGAACGCGCCGCTGATCGTCAGACCAGCGCGCGTGTTGTTGATCTGTCCTGCCGTGGTCGGTACCGACGAGTCGACGAACTGCATCTGATAGCTGAGATTCGTCGTGTTGAATTTCACTTTGATGTACTCGCCACTGCCGGCCCCCCCCGTATACGTCGTCGTGTAATCGAGCGCGTCCGGACATAGCTTTGTTAAAACGGGTGGCGTAGTCTCCGCGCCGCTAGGCCCGCATGCGGCGCCTGAGCACTGCGGCACGTTAATCGGCCCAGGGTCATCCCCCCCGCCGCAAGCGGAAATGAACGGTCCCAATACCAGCCCCATCACTGCTAGCCTTTTCCACGCAGGTATCACAATCATTGCTCGCTCCTCATCGGGCGCGAATACCTTCGCCCCTAACGGCCCCTAGCCCAACAATCACCGCTACACACGCTCTCAGCGAGACAGCATTCGTCCCGACTCCAGAGAGCCGCGTCGTGAAGGTGCCCTTCTAAGATCGTATGAAATCTACCTGCGCTTTTTCCATCTGTCGAAGAAGACATCCGTTTTCCCGTGCATGACGGAAATCGGCTCGCAATTCTGCCTAATAACGAACACCCATATATTTTCCCCAACCTCTTGGCTATTCGATCTCTTTATATGCGACGGCCTTGTTGACGCGACTATGATTTGCCAGCCCGATCATGTAAATGGACGAAAGATTCCAAACAACGGAACGCCGGATGACGCAAGGCACGTAACGAGGCAATGGTTATTTCAAACACACCCCACCATCCAAGAATAAGAATTATCTCAGGAACCCAAAGCGGCAGAATTTGTATTATTTTTTAAAATACATTTTCTAAAAAAAATGTAACGTATTATTTTCAAATTAACGCCCCCACACCAATGTCATCATGATTATCGACAGAATTGCATTTAACCCCGTTTATATTGAAGCACTCGTGCCGTCGTCAATCTCGACCTCCTTATGTCCCCTTCGAGCACTTAAGGTTTCGATGGCAAGAGCTTTGCTCATTGCAGACGCAATCTCTTCGGTCACATGCGATGGAAGCGACTGGAGTTGGCCCAGTAGGAATCGGCATTACGTCAGCTAAGATTTCTGAGAGTCCTTTAGAGACAGGAAGTTGTGAAGTCAGCGATATTTCAGCACACTACAGGCAAATCGCACCTGTCCATTGCGCTGGGCGCGGAAGCCGTGCGCGCTGGCAAGAGCGTCTACTTCGGCTCGCTGGCCGAGGTCGCCAACACGATGGCCAAGGCCGAGCGGGAAGGCAACCTGGCGCAGCGCGTGCGCTTCCTTGCCCGTAACAGCCTGCTCGTCGTCGACGAGATCGGCTACCTGCCCATCGGCTCCAACGGTGGCAATCTGTTCTTCCAGATCGTCAACGCCTGCTACGAGCGCTGCGCGATCATCCTGACGTCTAATCGCAGCTTCGGTGAATGGGGCGACGTGTTCGGCGACAGCGTGGTGGCTGCGGCGTTGCTCGACCGGCTGCTGCACCACGCGATCGTCGTGCAAATCGAAGGCACATCGTACCGCCTGCGAGAACACGCCGATCTGCTGCCGGACCATCTGCGCAACCGTCCATCTTCCCTGAACCCCGTGCCCGCTGAACCGGCTCGCCGGCGTCCGGGCCGCCCCCGAAGGAATCCATTCGATCACGTCGCCGGTTGATCACCGTCCGAACAGGGTGGGGAATTTTACTTCGACACTTCGGGGTTGCGGACAAAATCTTGGACTACCTTGGAGGTAGTTCATGTATTCGTACGAAGACCGGGTTCGAGCGGTTCGGCTCTACATCAAGTACGGTAGGAGCGCGGCGGCAACTATTCGCGAGTTGGG